>WGFS01000210.1 GCA_015492115.1 Aquificaceae bacterium | reverse complement strand
CCTCTGAAGATCGTGTTTACAGAAGACCCAACCTCACCTTCCGCACCCGACTGGTTCCTTTACTTCACCGCCTTCCACTTCTTCATGTACCTTTACACGGGTTTGCTCTTTGCCTTTTACGTGATACATCTGCTTGGCAACAGAAGTTTGAGCAAAGAGGTAAAGGCTCTCTGGCTCCTTGCATTTCTGCTCTTCTCGGTTCTCAGCATGCCCATTTACTGGCTTCTTCACATATGGAGAACTAAGGATTAAGATATTTGTATGGAGAAGACGATCATAATAGGAGGGAAGGCAGGAGCAGGAATAAAGGAAGCAGGGAGGATGCTCGCGGGTGTCCTCGCAAACCTGGGCTATCACGTCTTCGGCTATGTGGACTACCCTTCCTTGATAAGGGGAGGACACAACTTCGTGACTCTCAGGTTCTCGGAAGAGCCTGTAAACAGCGTGGACAGGAAGGCTGACATCATAGTTGCGACCGATGGAAGGAGCATAAGGGCTCACGAGGAGGACGCGAAGGAGGGAACGGTCTGGCTCATAAACGAGAAGGAGCAGAAGGAGGGAGCTGTAAAAGTTCCCTTCAAAGAGGTGGCACCGGGGTTCTTTAAAAGCTCTTCCGTGCTCGGAGCTGTTCTCAAACTCCTGGGCATACCCCTTGAGGAAGGGCTCCCCTTTATCCTCAGCCTCCCCCAGAGGGAGAAGAACGAACGGATATACAGGGAAGCCTACAACTCCGTGGACAGCATGTTTGAGGTAAAAAGAGCTGGAGAAAGGAAGGGGGAGATCGTAACGGGAAACGAAAGTGTCGCCTTGGGTGCGGTTGACGGAGGACTTGATTTCTACATAGCCTATCCCATGACGCCCGCGTCTCCGGTGCTCCATTACCTTGCAAAGAGAAAATCAGAGTTCGGCATAAAGGTCGTTCATCCAGAGAACGAGATAGGTGTTATAAACATGGCTGTGGGCGTAGCCTACGCGGGAAAGCGTTCCATGGTTGGAACCTCCGGAGGTGGTTTTGCCCTCATGACCGAGACCCTCAGCCTAATAGGAATGAGTGAGACCCCTATTGTTATATACGAGGCTCAGAGGGCTGGACCAAGCACTGGTGTCCCCACCTATACCGCCCAGGCGGATCTTCTCTTCGTGACCTTTGCAGGACACGGGGACTTCCCGAGGGTCGTCGTGGCACCGGGGACTCCCGAGGAAGCCTACCTGCTCATGAGGGACTCCCTGAACATAGCCTGGAGGTATCAGGTTCCGGTGCTGATCCTTGGAGATAAGCATCTCGGTGAGAGCTACTTCCTTGCGGACATAAAGAGAGAAAAGGTCGTTGAGGAGCCAAAGCTCTGGAAGGGGAACGGCGAGTACAGGCGTTACGAGATAACGGAGGATGGAATATCACCCCTCGCCTTCCCGGGTCAGGAGGGGATCGTCGTGAAAGGGACGAGCTACGAGCACGACGAGAGGGGGATAACCGTTGAGGACGCCAAGCTCGTCAAGAGGATGCAGGATAAAAGGCTCAAAAAGGGAGAGACCCTCAGAGAGTACATTCTCTCCCGTGAGGATGCTGTAGTCGTTGGTGGAAACGAGAGTTCTAAAAAGGTTATAGTGACATGGGGTTCCACCTGGGGAACAGCCCTTGATGTTGCCAAGGAGCTCGGGTTCAAGGTCGTCAGACCCCTGTTTCTGGAGCCTTTCCCTGCTGATAAGCTTAGGGAGGAGATCGGTACCGCGGAGCTTGTAGTTTCCCTTGAATGTTCTGCATCTGGGCAGTTTGAGAGGCTTCTCAACATGCACGGTATAAAGTCCCACAGGAACATAAGGAAGTACGACGGGAGACCCTTCTTCAGAGATGAGCTTGCTGAGATGCTCGGGGAGGTATAGCATGGCTGTGACAAAGAGTTTATACACAGGTGCGGAGATAACCTGGTGCAGGCTCTGTGGAAACTTTGGGCTGATGAGCGCCTTCGCCTGGGCTGTTGAGGAGTTATCCGACACCATCCCTCTGGAAAAGTTCGTCATACTCTCAGGGATAGGCTGTCACGGAAAGATAGTTGACTACATAGACCTAAACAGCTTCTACTCTATTCATGGGAGAGCACCCGCCACCGCAACGGGTATAAAGCTGGCGAACCCCGAGCTCTACCCTGTATGCTTTGTCGGGGATGGAGATATATACGCCGAAGGCGTCTCTCACCTTATATTCTCCGCAAAGAGGAACTCAGACATAACGGTGATAGTCCACGACAACAGGTCTTACAGTCTCACCACAGGACAGTTCACGCCCACGAGCCCGAGTATATTCAAGGGAAAGTCAACTCCCGAGGGACCCCCAGAAGACCCCTTGAACCCGATAGCTCTGATGCTTGAGGCTGGCGCTACTTTTGTAGCGAGGGGTTACGCGGGGTACACAGACCACCTGAAGGAGCTCGTAAAGCAGGCTATCCTTCACAAGGGGTTCTCTTTTATAGACGTGCTCCAGCCCTGTGTCGTCTTCTTCAACACCTATGAGTTCTATAACCAGCACGTTTACAAGCTTGAAGATGTGGGACACGACCCCACCGACTACGAGCAGGCTTACAGGAGGGCTAAGGAGTGGGACTACAACAGTGAGGACGTGAAGATACCCATAGGGGTCTTTTACAAAACCGAAAAGCCCACCTACGAGGAGAGGGTCTGAACCTTTAATGCTGGAGAAGCTTGTTCCCAAGGAAGAGCTTGGAAACCTTATAGATCTTCTGAAGGAAAGAGGTTACACGGTTGTCGCCCCCGTTGTCAAGGATGGTGTGATCCTCTTTGAGGAGGTTGGGAGCTTCTCTGAGGTAGCGAGGGGTGTGGAGGAGGAGCAGGAGAAGGGGTACTACAGGATAAAGGAAGGGGAATTCTGGTTCGGTTATGTCCACGGACCGAACTCTCTGAAGCACTTCCTCCATCCTCCAAGAACGGAGCTCATCAGGATAAAGCCCGACCTCTCTCAGGAAACGCTACTTGAGAGAAAGAAGTACGCCTTCTTTGGCGTTAGGGGCTGTGACCTTGCATCGCTGAGAATTCTGGACGACGTCTTCATAAAGAAGAATCCCCATAAGGACAGCCACTACAGCGCTCTGAGGGAAGACGTTTTCACGGTCGCTGTTAACTGCACCCACCCAGCAAAAACGTGCTTCTGCACCTCTATGGGAACAGGTCCCTTTACCGAAGGGAAGAGTGACCTCACGATTACAGAGTTGAAGGAGGCATTCCTTATCAGGGCGTTCACGGAGGAGGGAGAGGAGATCCTTGAGGGGCTGAGAGGTGAAGTCCCCAAGGAGGAGGATTACGAGGAGGAGAGGACGCTCAGAGAGCGTGCTGTATCGGGGATAAGGAGAAGGGTTGATAGGGAGGGGCTACCGCGGAAGCTTTTAGAAAAGCTTGAGAGTCCACTCTGGAAAGAGATTGCGAAGAGGTGCCTTGCCTGTGGGAGCTGTGCCATGGTGTGCCCCACCTGTTTTTGCTACGAGGTCGTTGATGACATTAGTCTTGACGGCTCGGAGTCTGTCAGATTGAGGAGGTGGGACGTCTGCTTCAGGGAGGAGTTCTCTGCGATCCACGGTATTCCCCTCAGGTCAAGCATAGCCTCAAGGTACAGGCAGTGGCTCCTTCACAAGTTTTCCTACTGGGTAGGTCAGTTCGGTGAGTTCGGATGTGTTGGGTGCGGTAGGTGTATAACCTGGTGTCCCGTTGGGATAGATATAACGGAGGAAGTAGGGAGACTTTTATCCGATGGGTAATCCCTTTGTGCTCAAGAGAGCCCTTATAGAGGAGGTGGTTGAGGAGAACGAAAATACGAGACGTTTTCTCCTCAAGGTAGATGGTTTCTCAGAGTTCAAACCGGGTCAGTTCAACATGCTCTACGTTTACGCTCAGGGCGAGGTGCCCATATCCATAAGCTCCATGAGAAGAGACCTGATAGAGCACACCGTCAGACTCGTTGGGGAGGTTACCGAAGACCTCTTCCTCCTGAAGGAGGGAGATTACATAGGGATAAGGGGACCCTACGGAACCCACTTCCCTGTTGAGAGGTACGAAGGCTGGGATATAGTCCTTGTAGCGGGAGGTCTTGGTCTTGCGGATATAAAACCGGTGGTTGAGTACCTGATAGAGAGAAGGGAAGTTTACGGAAGAGTTTTTCTACTCGTGGGTGCGAAGAACCCTTCGGGTCTTCTGTATAAAGGAGATTATAAAAAATGGAAGGAAGGCGGTATTGAGCTCCTGCTCACCGTTGATAAACCCGCAGAGGGCTGGAGCGGGCACGTCGGTGTTGTTACGGAGCTCTTCAAGTTTGTGGAGCTTGAGCCCCACAGAACCGTCGGGATGATGTGCGGTCCGGAGGTGATGATGTACTTTACAACCAAGAAGCTCCTGAAGCTTGGTCTTTCCAAAGGGAACATCTACCTATCTATGGAGAGGCACATGAAGTGCGCTGTGGGGACCTGCGGGCACTGTCAGTTCGGCTACACCTTTGTGTGCAAGGACGGACCCATATTCTCCTACGAGAGGATAAAGCCTATCTTTGGCGTAAAGGAGCTCTGACCACCTCAAGGAAGTGGGACGCGCAGGATATACAGGGGTCAAAGTTTCTCACGAGTCTCTCAGCCAACACTCTTATATCTCCCTCTTTAAGGGTTTTCAAACCCAGGAAGACATCCTCCTCCATTGCCCTCTGATTCTGGGAGGTGGGAGGAACTATGTTCGCAAATACGACCTCTCCTTTAGAGTTCACCCTGTACCTGTGATACAGGATTCCCCTTGGCGCTTCCGTTATACCAACTCCTTCTCCTTCTCTAACGCTGTACTCAGCATGGGATTCTCCACCCTCAAACTTCTCAAGGATGTGTTTTGCCTCCCTTAAAGCGTATATGACCTCAACTGTCCGTGCGATGATGCTTTTAAAGGGATTTCTGGTCGGTAAAGTGCCCTCAACCTTTTCTTTCAGGTCTTGGGGTAGTCTGGCGAAGTTGTTGTAAACCCTTGCAAGCGCTCCGACCTCATAAACTCTTCCGTCCTTTAGTCTGGAGTAAAGTGCGGTTGAGCGGGGTAGCTGGTACTCTACGAAGTGTTCCTCATACTCATGTTTTTCTATGCTCATGCCTTCTGAAGAGACTATATTCCCTTCCGTTATGGGATACTTTTCGTAATTTCCCAGGGATATAAAAACCCTCTCCTTTTCCACCTCCGGGTAATCAATACCCAAGAGGAGATCAAGGACATCCTCCGCGATCGGTAGAGCGGACTCTATCTCCGCAAGGGTGTTCTCTATCCTTGGAGCTGGGGGAATTCTGTAAAAACCTCCCACTCTTATGTTTACAGGGTGTATATGCCTCCCTCCGAGGAGTTCTATTATTGAGTTCCCAGCCTTTCTGAGCTGTAAACCCGCTTCCAGAAGTTCTCTCTTTTCTTTCATAAGCTCAAGGAAGCTCTCCCTGCCGTAAAAGTCCGGGAGGTGGAGGAAGAATATGTGGGCTGAGTGGCTTGAAACCCATTCACCGCAGTAGAGAGCCCTCCTGAGCTCCCTTATATGCCTTGGAACTTTTACCTCAAAAATACTCTCAAAGGCTTCTACAGCTGTCAGCTGGTAGGCGACAGGGCACAGTCCGCATATTCTCGCGACTATGTCTATCACCTGGTCGGGTTTTTTCCCCTTCAGGAGTCTCTCAAAGAACCTTGGCGGTTCAAATATCTCAAGCCTGACGTCCTTTATCTCTTCACCTTCGGTATGAATGAACAACCGCCCCAATCCCTCCATCCTCGTGAGGGGATCTATCCTGACCTCACCCAACCTTTCCCTCCAGAACCTTCCTGAATGCCTCCGAGTAGGCGTTTTCGTTCTCAAAGAGCTTTATCACATCCTTTCTGGACATACCCATTTGCTCAAACCAGCTCACGAGAGACTCAACGTTTGCCCCTTTGCAGGGACCAAAGCAACCGTAACACCCCCTTCCCACGGACGGGCAGAGCGCCCCGCAACCAGCCCTCACCACAGGTCCTAAACAGGGTATGCGGTAAGCGTCCATCACGCAGATGTTTCCCCTCAGCTTGCACTCCATGCAGAGTGGGTAGCTCGGAATTTCAGGTCTCCTGTCATGAAGAAATGCCTTAACAAAGTTTTCAAGGACGTGAGGGTTTATAGGGCACCCGTATATCTCGTAGTCCACCTTCACGTGCTCGCTTATGGGGGTTGATCTCTCAAGGACTTTTATAAATTCTGGTTCTGGATATACAGAGCTGAGCTCCTCCAGCCTGCCAAAGTTCCTCAGAGCCTGGATTCCTCCCGAGGTCGCGCACGCCCCTATGGTAACGAGAAGGCGAGCCTTCTCTCTTATCTCCCTTATAAACTCAGCCTCTTCCTGCGTGGATACCGACCCCTCCACGAAGGCTATGTCCAGAACCTCAAGCTCGTTTTTTGACTTCCCAAGGAGCCAGTATTTGAAGTCAAGATATCCCCATAGGGAGGGAAGGTCAAAAAAGGTAGCCTGACAACCATCGCAGGAGGAGAACTTAAAGACCCCTACCCTCGGTTTATCCTTCATACCTTCTATTAAGTATAACCCTCCCAACAGCCCTAAAACACCCCTGTTTTGTTAACATAATTGTGATTATGCTATCAATATACAATGTAATACATATAATTTACAGAGTGGTTTTATATATACTCTGCTGATGAAGGGTTTAAACATAAGAGTAATACAAAAATATGGTAAGATCAGATGGTATGAAGGGAGTTATATCCTTTAGACTGGAGCCTTCTCTTCTTGAGGAGCTGGACAGGGTATCTAAGGAGGAAGGAAAGACCAGAACAGGAGTAATAAAGGAGGCTATAAGATACTATCTCCAGCACATTCATCGTAAGAATAGTTCGGAGGGTTTCGTCCCTTTTTTAGAGTACAAGAAGGTGAACGAGGAGCTGAAGGATGCCCTCAGAAGGATAAGTGAGCTTGAGGCAAAGGTCGCAGAGCTTTCCAAGGAAAACGAGCACCTCAGAAAGGAGGCTGGCAGGGAAAAGAAGAGAAGGTGGTTCTTCTAAGGCTTCCTTGCAACCAGAGTGGTTATGTTTGAGACCTCACAGTAGTAGAGGATCTCCATATCCCCGAACTCATCAATCAGTTCGCCTTTTCTCAGTAGATAGTTTGGGTTGAAGCATGGGTTCACGGAAGAGTGTTCCTCGTTGTAGGTTTCAAAGATGAGTATTCCTCCGCTCTTTAAAGACCTTTTTATCTTAGGAAATATCCTCCTGTTCAGAAAGTAAAAGTTGAGCACAAGGTCGTACCTTGATATACCAAAGGAGAACCTATCCGCATCCACCGGCTTGAACTTTACACTCACGCCTTCCCGTTTAGCCTTCTGTCGTGCCTTCTTTATAGCAACGTCCGAGATATCAAAGGCTTCAACAATGAACCCCTTTTTTGCTAAGTATATGGAGGTCTCCCCCGTACCACAGGCTATGTCAAGGGCTCTACCGTGGGGCGCAAGGTAGTAGAAGCGTGTAAGTGTGGCGTGGAGGGCAGACTCCCTACCCTCCATGTACCTTCTGTTCCATCTCAGTCGGTCTTCAATCACCCTTGAACTCACAGCTTTCAGGATCTATCGTTGAGTAGAGGGGCTGGACTCTCCCTTCCGGCGTTGAATCCTCAAAGTCCCTCTCAACTCTGAGCTCCTCTATGCAGTTTACGAGGTCGTGATAGAACTCTGCCACTTTCACGAGTCCCGTTTCCTTACCAACCTCGTTGAAGAGCCTTATCTTATCGGTCGCCTTCCCTTTACCCCTCTCCACTATAGCACCTGCATGTCCAAAAGACACACCCTCAAGACTCTCCTGAAACCTTCCGGCGACGAACGCAGCGACAGGGATGTTCCACTTACCTTCCCTGTAAAGCCTCCTAATGGTCTCAGCTGCCTGCTCCTCGTAGGTTCCGCCTACCTCACCCTGTATTATCACTCCCTTTACGTTGGGATCGTCCTTTATCTCCTCAAGGACATCCGCAAAGGTTGTGCAGGATATTATGTCCCCACCGAGGGCGAGAGCCATATAAACACCCCATCCTCTCCTCATGAACATCTCGGCGGTCGTCGTGGTCAGACCACCGGACTTGGAGAGTATCACGAGTCCACCGTCCCTGTAAGCTATGGATGGGTTCTTCCCTCCAATAGCACCTATCCTTGCGGGAACCCTGGGTACTATACATCCCAGTGAGGTAGGTCCCACTATGGTTACGCCCCTCTCCTTAGCGTAGTGATAGAAGTAAACGGTGTCCCTTATGGGGACGTGCTCTGTAATTATGTATATAACACTTATCCCTGCGTCCACGAGCTCAATTACAGCGTCCTTTACCGAAGCTGGTGGCACGTAGATCAAGCCTGTGTTAACTTCCTTGCCCTCTGGGGAGCTGAGAGCTTCCTTTACCGTGTTGAAGACAGGAACTCCGGACACCTCCTGTCCGCCTTTTCCAGGGGTTACGCCAACCTTTATTATTCCGGGATAGAGCGCCTCGGTTTCTGAAACCACCTGAGAGGCTTCCCTTCCTGTAATACCTATCACTATAACCCTTGTTTTGTCATTCAGATATTTCGTTCCAACCTTCCAGTTCTTCTCCATTCTCTTCCTCCTGTGGAATAAAACAGTATTTTACCAAAAGGATGGACAGGCTTTAACTTTCTTGACCGGGTGAACCCTACCCTTTCCTTCTGAGCCTGTGTATCAGACGCGCTCCGTAAAGAAGAGTGAGGAAAATCAAGTTCATCCAAAGCAGGAAGACAACTATGGCACTCAGGGAGCCATAAAGGAGGCTTCCTCTGAACAGGTGGGCTATATACCAGGTGAAGGCAAGCTGGGTAGCGAACATAAGGAGAGCGACAAAGGCGGATATTCCCAGCAACTTTCCAATACCAAAACCATCCTTCAGGAAGCTCCTGTAAAGAAGGAAGAGTATTAGGGTGCCCGGGATTATGTAGGATAGGTCTATTAGAACGGAGTAGCCCTTTGGTATAACAAGCTTGAGGTATATGCTCAGGAAGAAGGACGCTGACATAACGAGCACAACACTCAGGAGGAAGAGGGGCATGAAGAACCAGTAAAACAGCTCTCTTCTCTCACCGAGCTCACCCTCTGACACGAAGGAAAAAGCCTTTCCCACATACTTTATAAACCCCACCGAGAAGAAGTAAGATATACCGAGGGCTATAATGGATGTCTCTCTGCTCCTCTTCTGAACCTGAAGTATCTCATGGATCACCGTGTTGGTGTACTGGGGGAAAATCCTGTCTATGGTGCGTTCTATCTCTCCCATGTCAGTTATGGGAAGAAGGCTCAACATGTTCAGGAGTACTATCGTCAATGGAGCCATGGAGAGCATAAAGTGGTAGGTGAGGGCTCCCGAGTGGTAGGTGTAGTTCTCCTTGAAGATGTCAAAGAAGCTGAGCAGGGCAACCTTAAAGAACCTCTTAAGTGAGCTCATCTATCCTGTACTCCACCCTGTCACCCTCAAAACTCTCAAAGGTAAAGACGTTTCCCACTCTGCTGACAACGTAGTCGGGCAGAAGAGGAACCTTTCCCTTTCCTCCCGGAAGGTCAACTGCGTAGGTAGGTATTCCCATTCCTGATATTCTCCCCCTCAGATACCTCATTATCTCAAGACCTTTATCCACAGTTGTTCTGAAATGAACCGCCCCCTTCACAGGGTCGCAGTGAAAGAGATACTGGGGCTTTACCTTTATCCTCAGGAGTTTTCTGAAGAGCTCAAGCATCGTTTGTGGGTTATCGTTAACACCCTTCAGGAGAACCGTCTGGTTGTTCACAGGTATGCCTCTCCTTAGGATCCTGTCCACAGCTTCCTCTGAGAGCTCTGTTATCTCCTTCGGATGGTTGAAGTGGGTGTTTATCCATATGGGGGAGTACTTCTCAAGTATTGAGAGGAGTTTCTCATCAAAGAACCTCTGAGGTGCAAGAACGGGCAGTCTGGTTCCAAACCTCACTATCTCTACATGCTTTATTTCCCTCAGTCTGCTGAGTATGTATTCTATCTTCTCGTTGCTCAAACTCAGGGGCTCTCCTCCAGATATAAGGACGTCCCTTACCTCCTCGTGCTCCTTTATATAGGCGACCATCCTGTCTATCTCCTCCTTCGTCCTTGCCCTTTCCCCATGGGAGAAGATCCTCTTCCTCATACAGTGTCTGCAGTAAACCGCACAGAAGGTTGTAATGGACATGAGAACCCTGTCCGGGTAGCGGTGGGTGAGTCCCGGTATCTCACCTTCCTCCCTAAAAGGATCGGGTTCCCCTGCACTCTGAACCTTCTCATCAACCTCTGCCCTTCTCGGGATCGCCTGCAGTCTAACCGGGTCTCCTGGATCTTCAGGATCTATCAGGGACAGGTAGTAGGGTGTTATCGCCAGAGGGTAGAGTCTCTCCGTAAGCTTTATTCCCTCAACCTCATCTTCCGTAAGTCTGATATACCTCTGAAGTTCTCCGATTGTCTTTATCCTGTTCTTTATCTGCCAGTTGTAATCCCTCCACACCTCCTCGGGTACGTTGAAAGAAATCATAGGGATAATTTTATGTAGGTATGTAAAAAGAGGGGGTGGTTTTCACCGACCCCCCGTACTGCCGAAGCTCCCCTCCCGCTTCGTTTATAGAAATAAAACAACGTTTTAAGGAAATTTATAGTTCTCCCCGAGTCAGAAATGGTGATATAAATCATATAAGCGAAAGGGATGTGTCCTGAAACTCACAAGCTCCTATAATAGATAGAGCTATGGAAGTTCAGCTGATAATTGTCTTAGCGATAGCCTTTATAGTTCTCGGTCCTGAAAGGATGATGGATCTTGCGGTCAAGCTCGGTGAGACGATGAGAAAGGTAAGGGATATGTGGGACGAGGTAAGAATGCAGGCTTACATGGAGGAGATAAATAAAAAAGTTCTTGAGGAGGAAGAGAAGGGGGAAGAGCTTGACGACAGGACGGAGGACGAGACCATAGACGAGTATGAGGTTGATGAGCCCCTGCCCGATGTGGAGGGCAGAGATTATAATGAAGACTACCTGAACGAAGATACGGTAACTGACGAAGAAAAGGAGGAATTGAAAGAGGATGAGCGCCGAGAACGATCAGCTCCCAACGATGCCACTGACGGAACACCTGAGGGAACTGAGAACAAGGCTGATTAGGTCTGTAATAGCCTTTCTGGTCGCATCAGGATTTGCCTTCTACTTCGCCCGTTACGTGTTTGAGTTTCTTAAAGAACCCGTGATAAAGTCCTACCCTGAAGTTGAGCTCATAACCCTGTCTCCGACCGAACCCCTCTTCATACTCATAAAGATATCCTTAACTGTGGGGCTGATCCTCGCATCCCCTCTGATACTCTTTGAGATATGGAGGTTCGTTGAGCCAGCCCTCTACCCGAGGGAGAAGAAGTTGTTCGTGCCCCTACTCCTTTCCTCCATTCTCCTCTTTGTAATGGGAGGCGTGTTCGCCTACTTCTTCGTCCTGCCCATGGCTTTGAAGTTCCTTCTCGGGCTTGGTTTCTCTCAGCTCTCGGCGACACCCTATCTCTCAGTTAACCTCTACGTGAGCTTCGTTCTCAAGATGCTGGTCGCCTTCGGTATCGCCTTTGAGATGCCCATATTCCTTTACATGCTTCAGAGAGCCGGTCTTGTGAGCGAACAACAGCTTAAGAAGTTCAGGAGATACTTCATAGTCGTCGCCTTCCTTGCTGGAGCATTGATAGCCCCGGACGTGGCAACCCAGGTGCTCATGGCTATACCCCTCCTTGTTCTTTACGAGGTCTCCATACTTCTCGGGAAGACCATAAGGAAGAAGGGGACAGAGGATAAAGCCCTTGCGAAGGTTGAGGAGGAAGGATGATATACAGGGAGTTTGAGGGAGAGAAGCTCTCCGAGCTTGGCATGGGAACTTACCTTGGGGAACTGGACGAGGAAACAGACCGAAGGTACGAGGAAACGATAGGGCTCGGGGTTGATCTCGGCATAAACGTGGTTGATACAGCGATAAACTACCGCTACATGAAGAGCGAAAGGGTGATAGGGAAGGTGATAAAAACTCTGGGAAGGGAGACCCTCTTCATATCAACAAAGGGGGGATACGTACCCTTTGATGCGGACAGCGGAGAGGATCCCAGGGTCTTCTTTGAGGAGAACTTTATAAGAACGGGGCTGATAGACCCCAACGAGATGACGCCCCAGGGGCACTACCTCGGAGGCGGGTTTATAGACTGGTGTTTTGAGAAGAGCCTTGAGAACATGGGAACAGACCACATAGACGTGTACTTCGTCCACAACCCAGAGGAACAGCTCCTCTTTACGGAAAGGGACAGGTTCTACGACAGGCTCAGGGAGTGCTTTGAGGTTCTTGAGGGTAAGGTCAGGGAAGGGAAACTGAAGTTCTACGGACTGGCTACGTGGCAAGGTTTTAGAATACCGAGGGGGGCACGCCAGCACCTTGACCTGTCCGAGATACTTGAACTTGCGGAGGAGGTAGGCGGGACGGAGCACCACTTCAGGTTCATACAGCTTCCCTACAACCTGGGTATGCACGAGGCTTTCTCCTTAAAGAACCAGAGAATTGACGGTGAGGAAGTGTCAACCCTTTCAGCCTGCAGGAGGTTAGGGATATACGTTTACACCAGCGCATCCCTGTATCAGGGGAACGTGATAGGAAGGATACCTGAAGAGCTGAAGAGGAGGTTCGGGCTTGAGAAGGATGTCCATGTAGCCCTTCAGTTTGTGCGAAGCACACCCGGTGTGGGAACAGCCCTGGTCGGTATGAGCAGACCTGAACATCTCAGGGAGAATCTGGAGATAGAGTCTCAACCACCTCTGAGTGAAGAAGAATTTTTATCGCTCTTCAAATGACTTTCCACTGGGCTGATAAGTCTATGATAGGTAATTCTCTTTAAGGCTAACAGGGTCTCCTGTGGGCTGGAAGAATAGTAAGGACGATGGAGGGAGTAAACATAAAGGCATTCCTCACCTACGTGGAGAGGGTAGATAGATCCCTCCTTTCCCTGTTAAGCAGGTTCCGTCTTGAGGAGAGGGATGGAAAGCTTTACCTCTTTACGGAAGATGCGGAACTGAAAGAGAGGATGGAGGGTATCCTCTCGGAGAAGTTCGGAAACGGCATGAAGGGCAGGATCTTAGTCCGCCTTGAAGGGCAGGAGACGGAACCTGAGAGTGAAGAGAAGAAGCTCGCTTCCGAAGGACTGAACGCAAGGTACTCCTTTGAGAACTTCATAGTGGGAGAGGGCAACAGGCTTGCCTACGAGGTCGCCCTTGAGGTAGCAAGTAGTCCGGGCAGGATATACAACCCCCTCTTCATATACGGTGGAGTTGGGCTTGGGAAGACCCACCTGCTTCAGGCTATAGGTAACTCATGCTCCAGCAGAGGGCTTTACGTTGTTTACAGATCAGCCAACGACTTCTCGGAGGAGATGGTTGAGGCGATAAAGTCCGGTAAGATAAAGGAGTTCAGAAACAGATACAGGAACGTGGATGTTCTTCTTTTAGACGACGTGCAGTTCCTTTCGGGTAAGCGGAGGACCCAGGTAGAGTTCTTCAACATATTCAACCATATGTTCCTGAACGAGAAACAGATTGCCCTGGCTTCCGACAGGCATCCAAAGGAACTCAGAGACGTATCGGACAGACTCGTCAGCAGGTTTGAGGGAGGTATTGTGGTTGAGGTATGTCTTGATGAGATCACAAAGCTTGAGATAATAAAGCGAAAGTTACAGGAGCTGAGGGTAGAGGTTCAGGACAGGATAGTTGAGAGCCTTATGGAGCAGACATCGGACAACGTCAGGGACATAGAAGGAACGATAAGGGGGATAAAGCTCAGGGGTATGGAGCACCTGAGGAAGAAGAGGGCGGGTCAGAACGACCTTGAGAAGGTAAAGCTCTACACAGCCCTTCACTTCGGGATAAAGCCGGAAGAACTCACTGGGAACAGGCGTTCCAAGAAGATAAACAGGGCAAGGCACATAGCCTTCTACCTGTGCAGGAAGTTGACAGATGCCTCACTCATAGAGATAGCCCGTGCCTTCAACAGGAACGATCACTCAACGGTTATATACGGGATAAGGAAGATAGAGGAAGAGAAGAAGAGGGACAGAAAGCTGAACTACATAATCAGCTTCCTTGAGAAGCACATAGGGGACAGGCTTTAATCCATATCTTCCTTCTCCATCACCTGGTCTTTGTCAAGCCTCTGCTCCTCTATGTCGTAGAACCTGTTCTCCAGCTTCTTCAGGATCTTGGGCAGGGTCGTGTACTCCATCTCTTCAGCGGGGAGCCTGTGGGGTTCAAATATTCCCTGTCTTCTCAGTATGTCCGCCATGTCCTGTGCCCTCACCCTCGCCTTGTCAAAGGCAGGGTCTCTGAAGAGATCTGTGGGTCCGATGAGTTTACCCTCTGCGAGCTGATACCCGGCCGCTATGACCCTTGGGGGACCGTCAAACCTTGAGGGTCTCGCATCCTCAAAGGATACCGGCATGAGAGGTCCGTTATGGGAGCCCCTCATCCAGCCCTCAACTATCCAGGGTCTTGCGAAGGGTTCAAGTATCTCCCCGACCGCAGGAAAACCGCTCTGGGATCTCACTATCATCACGGGGTCATCCTTTCCAACGTACTGGCCGGCCATGAGAGAGAGCCTCTGGGTGGAAGCGGTCGCTGCTATCTCTCCGTCGTAGTTTCTGTAAACGTTCTTTACCACGTACTTTCCAACGGAACCTATGAGTGCGAGAAGGTCATAGATCTCAGCGGGGGTGTTGAGCTTGACCGCCTTACCCGTATAGACGTCCAGAACCTCAAAGGTATAACCGTCGTGCATCTTGGGGTCTATCACGAGACCTGCTGTGTTCATGGGGTCTGCGAACATCTCGTATAAGGGAAGGTTCCAGGCGCTGGGGGAGGTCTTGTCCGCGAAAAAGACTATGACAGGCTCGGAGGGTCTCTCCTCTATCTCCATCTCCGCAACGCCGGGACCGAGACCCTTTATGTTCCCGCTGAAGGCGTCGGTGAGGAGATCCTGACCCGCTCCGTAGAGCTTGAGCTTCTTTGCTACCTCCGTTCCCTTCTCAAAGGCGTTCCAGGCTATCCCGTGGACGAGTTCGCTGTCAACACCGTGGGTATGGGTCATCACTATGGCTATGTCGTCACCGCAGGTCAGTATGCCCACGTCTATCAGGTTCCCCTTCTCTTTCTCCTGTTCAACCACATTTCTGACCGTCTCAACCACCTCGGGATGGGTGTCCGAGTGACCAACGTAACCACCGATGTCAGCCTTTATCACGCTGAAAGTGAGCTTCATGCCTTACCTCCTTTATATCTTTTGCAAAATTTGCAAATTTCCGTGTCTATTATATCTCATACTCCCTATAATTAAATAGCCATGGTTAAGACCCGTTTCGCACCAAGTCCTACAGGGTATCTGCACCTCGGTAATGCGAGGACCGCCATATTCAGCTACCTCTTCGCCAGACACAACGACGGTAGGTTTGTCCTCAGGATAGAGGATACCGACAGGGAGCGCTCAAGGAAGGAGTACGAGGAAATGCTCCTGAAAGACCTTGAGTGGCTCGGTATAGAGTGGGACGAGTTCTACAGGCAGTCGGAGAGGTTTGATATATACAGAGAGTACGTTGAAAAGCTTCTCCAGAGCGGGCACGCCTACCCATGCTTCTGCACCCAGGAAGAACTTGAGAGAGAAAGAGAGGAGGCACAGAGGAGGGGGGTCGCCTACAGGTACTCCGGGAAGTGTAGAACTCTTGCACCTGAGGAGGTGGAGGAACTCAAAAGAGAGGGGAAGCCCTTCACTATACGCTTCCGTGTCCCTGACGGTGAGGAGATCGTCTTTGAGGACCTCGTGAAGGGACACATATCCATAAACGCGGACGACTTCGGGGACTTCGTTATAGTCAGAAGCGACGGGAGCCCAACCTACAACTTCGTCGTCGTTGTGGACGACGCCCTGATGGGGATAACCCACGTGGTGAGGGGGGAAGACCACATACCCAACACACCAAAGCAGATACTCATATACAGGGCGCTCGGCTTTGAGGTTCCGAGGTTTGCCCACCTGCCAGTTATACTGGGTGAGGACAGGAGCAAGCTATCAAAGAGACACGGAGCTGTCTCTGTCAGGAACTACAGGGAGGAGGGCTTCCTTCCAGAGGCGCTCTTCAACTACCTGTGTCTTCTGGGATGGTCTCCCCCGGGTTCTGAGAGAGAGATATTTTCCAGAGAAGAACTTATAGAGCTCTTTGACCTAAAGGATGTGAACTCCGCACCTGCGGTCTTCAACAGAGAGAAGCTCAGGTGGATGAATGGGGTTTACATAAGGGAGATTATAAGCCTTGAAAGGCTCTACGAGGCAATCCTCCCCTTCCTCGAGTCCGCAGGCTACGACGTGAGCGACGAAGATTACGTTAAAAAGGTCCTGGAGAGAACGAGAGATGCCTACGATACCTTCACCGAAGCTGTGGAGAAGCTCAGACCCTTCTTCGTGGACGATGTAGAGATAGCGCCGGAGTTCTGGGCAAGGCTTGAGGACATGAGGAGCTACGATGTCCTGAGCACCTTCCTCCGGAAGCTGGAGGAAAAGGAGCTGAATACTCCTGAGGATGTGAAAGCCCTCGCCAGGGAGATACAGAAGGAGCTCGGGGTGAAGCCTAAGGAGATATGGCACTCCCTCAGGATCGCGGTGACGGGACAGCTTGAGGGGGTGGGGATAGATATACTCCTCTCAACCCTCCCAAAGGAGAGGATGGTCGGAAGAATTCAAAAGGTGCTTGACAGGATCTCTTAGGGGTCTATCTCCTCTTCGGCGTTGGGAGACACGAGCCAGAAGTTTCCCGAATCCTCTATAACTCCCTTGAAGTTTAAAGCCTTTAAAGCCTTGGTGACAGCCTCCCTTGAGGAGCCTACCCTTGAGGCGAGATCCCTGTGGGTCATCTTCCTGACCTTGAACTTCCCGTTCTCGGTGACCCCCCTTTCCCTTCCCACCTCCAAGAGGAACTTCACTATCCTGCTCTCCACATTTCGGAAGGCGAGAGCCTCTACCATATAGTCCGTCCTTCTGAGACGCGCGACAAGAGCCTTTATAACGTTGACCGATATGTCCGGGTTCTCCCTGAGAATTTTGAGGAAGGCGTCTCTGCTCAGGGACGCGAGCTTTGTGGGTTCCTCCGCGATCACCGTTGCAGACCTCGGGAGCTGGTCTATCATGCTCATCTCCCCTAAGAACTCCCCGGGACCGAGTTCTGCAAGAACGAGCTCGTTTCCGTGCTCGTCAAAGAGGGATGCGCGCACCTTACCCTCAAGTATCAGGTACATGTCACTGCTCGTATCCTTTTCGTAGAAGAGAACCTCCCCCATGGGGAGGTCCATGAACTCAAACTTGAGAGATATCTTCCTGAGATCGCTCTCGGGAAGATTTCGGAACAGGACGCTCTTTCTCAAAAAGTCTATGATTCTCCCCGTCTCCCCCATGCTGTAAAGATTTTAGTTTATATTTATTCCTATGCCAAGGGTCTTTTACTTCTCAGTGCTGAGAGATAAGCTTGGGATCTCTGAAGAGGACGTTGAGTTCAAGGGCACCATAAGTAAGCTGAGAGAGAAACTAAAGGAAGAACACCCTGAGGTCGCCGAGCTCATAGACAGGGTCAAGTTTGCGGTTAACGAGGAGTACGTTGGAGAAGATTACGTGCTTGAGGGCGATGAGAAGGTTGCGATAATACCGCCTGTGAGCGGTGGATAATGAAGAAGGCTCTCGTAGTCCGCCTCTCCTCTCTGGGAGACGTTGTCCTCTCCTCGGTCCTCATAGAACCTCTTGTAAGGGCAGGCTACAAGCCCTTCCTTCTAACCTTCAAGCCTTACCACACCCTCTTTGAGGACGACTGGAGGATAAACGCGATAGGCACGACCAGGGAGGAGCTCTTCAGCGAAGAGCTTATAGAAGAGCTGAGAAGGCAGAGGTTTGACCTCTTCGTGGACGTTCACAGGAATCTGAGGACGTTCCGGCTGAGGAGAAAGCTGGGTGGAAGGTGGCTCTCTTACAAGAAGGGCTCTCTGAGGAGACGTCTCGCTGTCAGGTTCCAGCGCTTTCGCACACCTTACTACGTCACTGAGAGCTATCTGAATGCTCTCGGGAGTATAGGTGAGCCCGCAGATCCCTTCCCCAAGATCCTTGTCTCTGAGGAGAGGCTTGAGAAACTCAGGGAAGTACTCCCTTCAGAGGAGTTTATAGCTCTGGGACCCGGGGCGAGGTACAGGAAGAAGAGGTACCCTTACTTCAAGGAAGTGGCGGAGCTCCTCAGGGAGAACAACTTTGAGGTTGTCTGGCTCGGGGATGAGGATGATAGAAGGTTTCTCGGAAAGGTTGAAGGTGTTAACCTGTGCGGTCGTCTGGGACTCGCTGACGTCCTTGGGGTTATCAGTCTGGCGAAGGTGTTCGTGGGTAACGATTCGGGGCTACTCCACTGTGCAAGAGCGGTCAAGACACCGGCGGTTCAGATATACGGGGGGACGCACCCTACCTTTGGTTTCTCCCTATACCCGGAGGAGGGGAAGGTGGTCTTCAGGGGTTTGGAGTGTCAGCCCTGCGACGTGCATGGAAGAGGCGCCTGCAGGTTCGGTGACTACCGTTGCCTTGAGATAGAACCTTCCCTCATCCTCTCTGAAACGCTGAGATTGGTCAGTGCCCGGGTTCGCAAAGTTTAGAAATTAAAAGTTAGGGAGGTGGTACCATGGGAGTATTTGAAACTCTTATTTTAAAGGAAGGTCTTTCTCAGACTGAGAAGCTCGTCCTCCTGAGGGAACTTCTCAAGAGAGAGATGGACGTCATGAACGAGTACTGCAAGATCAACCACAGGATCCCCAAAGACTACGCCATAGAGCTGTGTCATCTTCACAACATAAAGAAGGTGAACGTTGCCCGTCTCCTGGCTATGATAAAGCAATTTGACCCCAAGTTCATGTCAGCTCTGATAAACACAGACCCGAGGGTGAGGCAGTATATCTCCTACTACTTTGACTTTATAAAGAAGCACCCATACTTTGAAGAGATACTGGAGCCTCAGAACCTCTTTGGGAACTGGGACTACATAAGGTACAAGCTGAAGATATTCTTCCCCGAACTGACCTTTGAAGAGATAGACAGGTTCAGGTTCAAGAGAAAGGAGTTTGTGGAGTATGTAAGGGAAAGGTTGGGCGAGCCTGACGAACTCATAGAAGAGAAACTCACCAAGGCGACCTGGTACGAGACCGTCCCCTATCTGGAGCTGGAGAGTGAGATGGACACCCGCTGGCACCCGGAGCCGATAATGACGGATATGGACTGGGAGTTCATAAGAAGGAACATAAATGGGAGGAAGAATGTAATACTCAGAGATGAGAACGGAGAGGAACGGCTCGTTTACGTTGAGGTTGAAATACCAGATGAGGAACTGGACAAATACAGGAAGGACAGAGAGGGTCTTAAGAAGCTCTTGATGGAGAAGTACAACCTTGATGAACACGGTGCTGAACAGATACTGAGGAAGGCTGGCTGGGAATCAGAGAGCTACCACATCATACCTCCTATACACACCGACGTCCACGCGGACTATGGGGATACGAGACCAAACTCTGAGAGACCAAAGGTGCCTGAGAAGAAGAGCTTCAGTATAAGCGAGCTGACCGCTCACGTGAGGTACTTAGGTGGTCTTGAGCTTGAGCTTCTCAACTACTGGGAACTCCTCTACGAGAAGCTTGAAGAGGTTAAGGACAAGCTCACCCTCTTTATAAGAACCAAGAGGAGGCTACTGGGTAAGCTCTTCGGCGTTTACTACACCCTTGACCCTGTTATGGCGGAAGCTATAGTAACCTACGACCCTGAGATGGTTCAACAGCTCAAAGAGCTCGTTACGAAGACGGGTGTCAGGAACAAGAAGTTTGTCCTCTACGAGAACAAGTCCGCCTGGGATGAAGTGAAGAAAAGGGTGATATCAAGATTTCCCGAGGTGAGCGATGAGGAGATAGAGAAGTTCAAAGGTGACAGGGCGGGGTTCGTTGAGTACCTTGCTAATAAGCTTGGTAAGGATAAAAGCTTCGTGGACGAGAAGCTGGAGGAGGCAGGCTGGCTCAGAAGCGAGGAGATCCCTTCCTTCGTCAGGCATATAGGTCCCTGACGGGAACCATGTCCTTTATGGCGCTGTATATCTCTATGGTGGCTCTGGATTTGTTCAGGGTGTAGAAGTGCAGTCCGGGGACTCCGTTCTTCAAAAGCTCTTCGCACTGCCCTATGGCAAACTCAACACCTATCTTGGCAACCTCTTCCGGTCTGTCCTCTACAGGCTCCATCCTCTCTATGAGGGACTGGGGTATGGTCGCCCCGCACATGCTGGCGAACTTCTTTATCTGCCTGAAGTTGGTTATAGGCATTATCCCGGGGATTATGGGTATCTCTATCCCAGCCCTATCGCAGAGCTCCACGAACTCGTAGTAATACCTGTTCTCAAAGAACATCTGGGTTATGGAGAAGTCAGCTCCAGCATCAACCTTCTCCTTGAAGAACCTTATCTCCCATTCCATGTTGGGGGACTCGGGGTGTCCCTCAGGGTAACTTGCGACCCCTACGGAGAAGTGATCCCCGAACCTTCTCCTTATCAGCTCAACGAGCTCCTTCGCGTACCTGCATGCTCCCTCGGGAGGTCTGAAGTCGGGCATGTCCCGGGGAATATCCCCCCTCAGGGCTAGGATGTTCTCTATACCTATACTCCTGTAGTCCTCAAGTATCTCCATCAGCTCCTCCCTCGTGTGGGCTATGCAGGTGAGGTGAGCCATAACGGTCAAGCCTATCTCCTCGTGTATCCTCTTCACCACCCTCCTCGTCCTGTCCCTCGTGGAGCCTCCCGCACCGTAGGTGACGGAGACGAATGTGGGCTTTAACTCTTTGAGTTCCCTTACGGTTTCAAAGAGCTGTCTCTCCCCTTCGGGGGTCTTTGGAGGGAAGAACTCAAAAGAGACGGAGAAGACACCCTTCCTTAGCAGGTCACCTATCTTCAACCCTTCGCCTCCACTCTGCCGAGCATCGTCTCTATCAGGGCTATTATCTTCATCTTACAGGGTGCGGGAGCCTTCGTGAACATTCCGAGGGCGTCTATGAGCCTGTTCACCTCCTCCGCTGAACTTGAGCTTGAGAAGTCCTTTAAAAGACCAAGCACCCCCTCTATCTCTGAAGATAGCCTTTTGTCTGAGAGAACCTCATCCACACTCTTGCCGTCCCTGAACTTCCTGAGAGCCTTCATGCACTTCACTGTGAGGTCGTCCCTGAACTCAGACCACTTTAGGTCGGAGAACCTTAAAACTATCTCAAGGAAGACTTCAAAGGTGTTCATGGTTAAAATAATTCTATATCGTCAAGGCTCTCCTTTCCCATCCAGATCATAAATAGCCTGTCCACCCCGATGGAACATCCTGCGCAGGGGGGTATGGAGCGGTGCGCCTTTATGAACTCCTCGTCTATGGGCAGATTTTTCTTCTTGGCTTCCACTGTTAGCCTTCTCCTCACCTCTTCCGGGTCTGTCTCTTCTGTCCAGCCGTTGGCGAGCTCAATCCCCTTGATAAACAGCTCAAACCTCTGGGCTATCCCATTTTCTACCCTTGCGAGGGCACAGAGCCTCTCAGGGAAGTCCTTTAGAAAGGTTGGTTTCCCAAAGCCGAGCTTTCTCTCAACCTCTATGAAAGCTCTGTAGAAGAGTGTCTCCCAGTCCTCCCCTTCCTTGTAGTAAATACCCCTCTCTCTCAGAGCTTCCCTGAGCTCCCCCTCGTCTTCGCTTAGCCCTATTCCCAAATAGCTTTCAAAGGCCTCCGCTACGCTAATTTCCTCAAACTCATTAAAGCCGAAAAGCTCCGAGAGGAGCTCCTTTATCTCTTCTATAAGGCAGAGGTAGTCTTCTCCGATCCTGTACCACTCAAGCATGTGGAACTCAAGGCGGTGGAGCCTGCCGTGTTCGTCGTTCCTGAAGACCTTGGCTATCTGGAAAATATCTCTCTTATATTTTGAGAGGAGCTTCTTCATGGAGTACTCGGGGGATGTCTGGAGCCACAGGGTCTCCTTCTCTCCCTTCAGTCTAACCTCCACCTGTATGGGTTCAACGTTAGGGTCAAGGTTGGGAAACTTCAGGAGAACGGGTGTTGAGACCTCCAGATAACCCCTTTTCCTGAAGAATTCTCTGAGTCTGTTTAAGAACTCGTCCCACTTTTCTAAGAGCATGGACAGCATATAATTTTAATTCCATGAGGATCAGATTAGAGTCCACGGGGATAAAGGATGAGGAGAAGATAAAGGAGATCCTCAGAGAGAGGGGATACTCGGTTTACACCTGGTCGGACGCTCCCGGAACGTACTATCCAACCCATACCCATCCGGACAGAGAGGTGAGGTGGGTCGTGGAGGGAGAGGTTGTTATCGGTGCGGAGGGAGAGGAGGTAGTCCTGAGAGAGGGGGACATGATAGAGCTTGAGCCGAATACCCCTCACTGGGCTAAAACCGAGAGAGGAGTAAGGTACGTTTGCGGGTCTAAGTGATGGGAAAGGTGATAAGGTTCCCCTCCGACGGAGGGGAGGAGGAAAGGAAAGGGGGTAGAGAGGAAAGAGCCCGGAGACTCTCCCAGGAGGAGTTCCTCGCTCTTGTGGAACCCTTCAGGGACGGACTGAAGAAGCTCTACCCAACCCAGGTGGAGGACATCCTCGGGATAGCGGGCTTCGGCGAGAGGAACGGGAAGGAGTGTTTCGTGATGGGAGTTCTCGTCTGGCAGCACCAGAGACAGCCCGGACCCATAGCCTCCACCTTCCTTGCGGTGTTTGTGAACGACAGGCTTGAGAAGGTCTCCTTCCTTGAGGCTAAGAACAACTACTGGGACTGGAGACTGATGCTGGACACCTACCAGACGCGATTCAACACCAAGGAGATGTTTGAGGAGCTCCAGAAACTCCGTGAGGAAGTCCTGAGTGGAAATTCCCCCATTTAGGTC
>WGFS01000209.1 GCA_015492115.1 Aquificaceae bacterium | reverse complement strand
TCCCTCCACACGCCGATACAGACAAAACTTTACGAATTTCTACCCTTAGAGGGCTACACCCTCACGGTGGGATTCTACTTTGACGCTCTGTCCTCCATAACCGCAGCTGTGGTGACCTTCGTAGCTACCCTCATATTCCTCTACTCCATAGGATACATGGAGGACGAGTTCGGAAAGTGGGTCTACAAGTTCTACGCATACCTCTCCCTCTTCCTCTTTGCCATGCTCCTTATAGTCCTCTCAGACAACCTGTTAGGCATATTCTTCGGATGGGAAGGAGTCGGACTCGCCTCGTACCTGCTGATCGGCTACTACCACAACCTCAAGAAAGCGACCAACGCATCTTTAGAAGCCTTCGTAATGAACAGAATAGGAGACTGGCTCTTCATATTCGGGATAATATCAACCTACCTGATATTCAACACCCTTGACATAGTCCAGATATTCCAGAAAGTTCCCACAACCCAGAGCGCCCTGATAGGGCTGGCTACTCTCCTGCTCTTCGGAGGGGCGGTAGGAAAGTCAGGACAACTACCCCTTCACACATGGCTCCCCAACGCTATGGCAGGTCCAACACCCGTATCAGCCCTGCTGCATGCAGCCACGATGGTGGCAGCGGGAGTGTACATGGTAGCAAGGCTCTACCCCCTCTTTGAATCAGCACCCCAGACACTGAAGGTAGTTGCAGTAATAGGAGGGCTCACAGCCCTCTTTGCGGCACTTGCGGCTACATCCCACACAGACATGAAGAAGATAATAGCCTTTTCAACCATGTCCCAGCTCGGGTACATGTTCTTAGCCCTTGGAGTAGGGGACAGAGGAGGGGCTATGTTCCACCTCACGACCCACGCCTTTTTCAAAGCACTGCTCTTTCTTGCAGCAGG
The DNA here is from genome assembly GCA_015492115.1 of Aquificaceae bacterium. GTDB lineage: Bacteria > Aquificota > Aquificia > Aquificales > Aquificaceae > Hydrogenivirga. Next base: position 6,949 of record WGFS01000209.1, on the reverse strand, counting down.
GTCGGTGATAACAGCCTTTCACCACAGGCTGTATGACATATACAACTTTGGGGGGCTGAAGAAGTACATGCCGGTGACCTATGCGAGCTTCACCATAGGGGCGCTGGCACTATCGGGAGTATTTCCCCTGTCGGGGTTTTGGAGCAAGGACAGGCTGATAGGGAGCTACTACGAAGCGAGCTTTGTATGGGGGCTGTTAGGGACGATAGTAGCGTTTTTGACAGCGTACTACATATTCAGGGAAGGGTTTGTGGTGTTTCACGGGGAGGAGAGGTACAGGGAGATAGACCCTCACGAGCCTAAGGAAGTAGGGGCGGTAATGACGGTTCCTATGGTAGTGCTTGGGGTGATGGCTGTGATAGCTGGGTTTTTTGAGGGGTGGTACATGCACGTTGTTGGTGCGGAACATAAAGAGATTCATATAAATGTTGCTCTCGTCTCGGTGGGAGTTGCCATACTCGGTATAGCACTCGCTTACGGTGTCTTTGTAAAGAGGTTCCTTGACCCTGATAAAACCTACGAGTCCCTCAAGGCACTTCACACCACCTTCAGGGAGCAGTTCTTTACCGAGAAGCTGTACCACGGTATCCTTGCGGTCGGTTACATGAGCTATTCAAAGGTTCTTTACGCTGTTGGAGAGAGGCAGTTTATAGACGGAATAGTTAACGGACTCGCGAGCATAGTTCAGTCTGTGGGTCAGGGGCTCAGGTTCCTTCAGAGCGGTAAGCTCAACTGGTACGCTCTCAGTCTTGCCGGAGGATTTGCTATACTTGTTCTGCTTCTTGTCTTACTAATATACGGAGGAGGATACTGATGGAGTTACTCCTTAGTCTGGTAATATTCCTTCCGCTCCTTACTGCGGGGGTTATAGCTATAGTCAGGAACGAGGGCTTTACCAAAGTGGCTTCGGTAGTGGTTTCAGGTACAGTCTTCCTGCTATCCCTCGTCCTCTTCTTCAACTTTGACTTTTCCAGGGAGGGATTCCAGTTCGTCACCAAGCTGGATTGGATACCAACGCTTGGCATATCCTACCATCTCGGTCTTGATGGGATGGCGGTCTCCCTTGTAGTGATGACCGCTCTGCTCTTCTTTGCGGTCTTCGTGTGGTCCTGGAAGATAGAGGACAGACCTATACTGTACACAGCTCTCTTCCTCCTCCTTGAGACAGCATGCCTCGGAGTCTTTTCTGCCCTTGATTTCTTCCTCTTTTACATATTCTGGGAAGGGATGCTCATCCCCATGTACTTCATCATAGGTTTCTGGGGGCACGAGAGGAAGGTTTACGCAGCCAACAAGTTCTTCATATACACCTTCTTTGGAAGCCTTTTTCTCCTGCTTGGGCTTGCCAGCATCATAGTTTACGGCTACTTTGCGACGGGTCAGATAACCTTTGACTACCTTGAGCATGCCAAGATGGGCTATCCCCTCTGGATACAGCTTGTATCCTTCCTCCTCTTCGGTATAGGCTTTGCGGTCAAGATACCCATGTTCCCTGTTCACACTTGGCTACCCGATGCCCACGTTGAGGCTCCCACCGCGGGTTCTGTGATACTGGCTGGGGTTCTCCTCAAGATGGGAACTTTCGGTTTCGTGAGATACTCCCTTTCTCTGTTCCCTGATGCATCCAAGTACTACATACCTCTCATCTTCGCTCTTTCAGTAATAGCGATCATCTACGCAGCGATGATGGCGATAGCCCAGACCCACATAAAGAGGTTGATAGCTTACTCCTCCATATCTCACATGGGTATAGTTACCCTTGGAACCTTTGCCCTTGACAAGGACGCTCTCAACGGAGCGGTTTACATGATGATAGCCCACGGTTTATCCTCCGGTGCCCTCTTCTTCGCAGCGGGCTTCATATACGACAGGATTCACTCTTACAACATGGACGACCTTGGAGGTCTCGCCAGGTATCTGCCCAACTTTGCTGTATTCTTCATGATCTCCGGTCTTGCGGGCATAGGACTTCCCGGTCTCGCTGGCTTCATAGCTGAGTTCCTCGTTCTGCTGGGTACCTTCAAGGCTCACCCTGTATGGGCGGTGATAGCGGGAACGGGTATGATACTTGGAGCTGCTTACTTCCTGTACATGTACAAGCGTGTTATGTTAGAGGAGGAGACCATTTCAGACCACAGGAAGGAGAGGTGGGCTCAGCTGAGAGACGTTGAGTTTCACCACGTGATACCTTTCGTTCTTATACTCTTTGTAGCCTTCGTGATGGGGCTGTACCCTGCACCCTTTGTGAGGATAGTTGACCACACCGTAAAGCTCGTTTTTGGAGGTTGAGAGTTGAACTGGAACGCACTTCTACCGGAGATAGTTCTGTTCTTTGGGATACTACTGCTGTTTCTTCTCGAGCTTCTCCTTAAGGAGAAGTACTACAAGTCCCTGACACTCCTTGGCTTTGTTACGGTTGTTCTGTCCGCCTTTTCTGTTCTCTTCGTCGGATACCCAGCGAGCACTCTATTTGATGGCTTTACGGTGACAGGTTTCAACCTGATAGCGAAGTTCTTTCTCCTGGCTGTAACAGGTCTCGTCCTGCTCGCCTCATACGACTTCTTCATGAAGAAGGGTTCTATTTACGGAGAGCTTCCCTACCTTTACCTCATAGCCCTCCTTGGTTTTATGGTCATGCTCTCTTCGGAGAACCTTGCCATAATCTTCGTAGGGCTTGAGCTAGCATCCATAACCATGTACATACTCGTGGGTCTCTTCAAGAGGGAGTACTTCTCCAAAGAGGGAGCCTTCAAGTACCTTGTGATAGGGACTACGGGGACTTCCATGTTTGCCCTCGGTTCGGGTCTCGTTTATGGCTCCACCGGTAGTCTCCTCCTCTCCCTTCAGAAAGGTGAAGATCCTCTGTTCGCCCTTGGGGTTCTGTTGCTCATGTCAGCCCTCGCTCTGAAAGTTTCCGCTGTTCCCTTTCACTTCTGGACACCTGATGCATACGAAGGTGCCCCCACACCCACAACATCCTTCCTCGCCACAGTTCCCAAGATAGCCATGTACTTCCTCTTGGTTAAGCTGACCGTTTATATATTCTCAGCCCTTCCAACCTGGAGTTTCCTGATAGGTGTTGTAGCGGTCGCGTCAATGTTCTACGGCAACCTCATGGCTTACGCTCAGAGAAGCGTAAAGAGACTTCTCGCTTACTCCTCCATAGCCCATGCAGGTTACTTTACCCTTGCCCTGACGGTGGTGGACAAGCTGTTGATGACCTCCCTGCTCTTCTACGTGTTTGTATATGCCCTCGCTACCTTTGGAGCCTTTACGGTGCTATCTATACTGGAGAAGAAGGAAGGCTGGACCCATCACTTCCTTGACTTCAAAGGTATAGCCAAGGAACATCCCTTCCTCGCCTCAGTCTTAGCCCTCTTCTTGTTCACACTTATAGGGATACCACCCATGGCGGTGTTCGTAGGTAAGCTGGGCATATTTATGGGACTCGTAAAGAACAGGCTGTTTTTCCTTGGTGTTCTCTTCGTTCTCGCGAGCCTTATCTCTGCGGGGTACTACCTGAAGGTTATTGTTTACATGTTCCTCCATGAGAAGGAGAGGGACTGGGGGACCACGGGTGTTTCTGCGGGAGAGTCCTTTGCACTTCTCGTCTCCACTCTGGCTGTCTTCTTTTTCGGTCTCTTCCCCAGCGCGGTTTTAGACTTTCTGCTGAGGCTCGTTTAGTCCTCCCAGAACTCTCTCAGTATCTCCTCCCTGCGTTTCTGTTCCTTCCTGTACTTAAAGTAGGCGACAAGCCCCAGCACGAGGATCACTCCCAGCACAACCGGAAGCACCGCTATGCCTATTATCAGTACAAGGGCTGTTATAAATCCTGCTATGAAGCCTGATAAGAACATGAAAAGGCACTGCAGTGTCATGGGAAATAAAATATAACAGGTTATGTTCAGGCTTGCTGTCCTTGGTTCCACAGGTTCAATCGGGACTCAGACCCTTCAGGTGGTTGAGAAGTTTCCCAACGAGGTCAAGGTTTCAGCTCTCCTTGCCAGGAGGGCTTCCGATAGACTCCTCCAGCAGGCTCTCAGGTTCAGGCCAGAGCTGGTGGTAACCTACGAAGAGCCCTCTACCGAATGGCTATCCTCCCTCCCTGAGGGGACCGAACATGTCCTTGGAGACGAGGGGCTTGAGGGTGCCGTTTCCCTTGCTGATAAGGTTATGAACGCTGTCTCGGGTGTCAGCGGTATAAAGCCAGCTTACGTTACCCTTAAGAAGGGCAAGACCCTCCTCGCTTCAAATAAGGAATCTGTGATATGTCTGGGGGAGCTCGTCAGGAAGAACAGGGACAGGGTCGTACCTGTTGACAGTGAACACAACGCCCTGTTTCAGCTTCTTGAGGGGGTAAAGAGAGAAGATGTTCGCTTCCTCTATCTCACCGCCTCCGGCGGTCCCTTCAAAGACTGGAGTCTGGAGGATATGAAGGGCGCGACAAGAGAGCAGGCTCTCAGGCATCCTCGCTGGAACATGGGAGAGAAGATAACCATTGACTCCGCAACCCTCATGAACAAAGGTTTTGAGATGCTTGAAGCCATGAACCTCTTTGACCTTGATCTTGATTCTATAAAGGTGGTGATACACCCACAGAGTGTGGTTCACGGCGTTGTTGAGCTGAAGGACGGCTCTTTCCTAATGCACGCCTCCCAGACTGATATGAAGATCCCGATAATGCACGCCCTCTTCTACCCAGAGAGGAAAACTTACCCCTTCGGAAGAACCACCCTCCCCCAGCTTTCACCGATCAGCTTTGAAGAGGTGGATACGGAGAAGTTCAGATCGCTCTACTTAGCCCGCTGGGCTGGTGAGATGGGTGGGGTTTACATTCCAGTCCTGCTCGGTGCTGACGAAGAGGCAGTCCGCCTCTTTCTGGAAAGGAGGGTGGGCTTTCTTGACGTGGTGGAGCTCATAGAGAAGGCGCTATCTGAGGTTGACATCGGAGATCCCGTTAGCATAGATGAAGTTCTTCAGGCTGTTGAGTGGGGGAGGAAAAAGGTCAGGGAGATCTACGAGAGAGAGTATGCAGAAGCGGTATAGATAGGAGTCCCCATACAGCTGAGGAAACGAGAAGAAATGTGTGAGCGAGGAATCCGACTCTGAGACCTTCCCTTATCTCAACCCCCATGAACTTAAGGGGTATCAGGAAACCAGCCTCGTAGGTTCCGTATCCCATGAAGCCGTGAACGGGCAGGATAGTTGTTAGCTCCCCGCCCGCAAAGGCGAAGGAGAACTTGAAGAGATCGGTCTTCAGGATGACTGCGATCAGAGCATAAACGGAGAGAGCTTTAAAGAGAAAAGAGAGCGTTGATAGTGCGGTAAGCTTAAAAGATAGCGAGGGGGTAAGCTCCCTTCCGATGAACTCTCTGAAATCTTCCAGCTTGCCCAGGGGTGGTATAAGAAACCTGAGACAGGGGACGGAGAGGGAGAGGAGCATCAGGAGAAGGAGGGCTGAGAGGAAGTGAACGATGCCCAGGAGAAGGGTATAGGAGATCAGGAACAATGCGAGGAGTCCAAGGAGGTCGTAGGCTCTTCCAAGAAAGAAGCCCCACAGTGAGCTCTTGAGCTCAACGCCCAGCCTCCTCGCGTAGTAAAACCAGCTCAGCTCCCCGGTTCTGGCGGGGAGGAGGTTGTTTAGGAATATGTTGGCGGAGTTTATTAGAAATGCTTCTCTGAAGCCAAGCTCTCTGAGTATGAACTTCCAGCGAAAACTTCTCGTTATCTGGCTGAGCGTGTACAGAAGAAAGGCAGAAGTAATTTGAGGCACCCCTATTTTGGAGAAGGTACGCGCTATCTCGTGCAGGGGCACTGTGTGGAGGAGCAGGAAGAAGAAGGCTACGGATATAAGAAGAGGAAGGAGAAATTTCTTTATCAGCCCTCCTCCGGAACGTCGTGTATTACTATGGGCTTGCCAGCCCACTCGGAGAGTATGTTTATAGCTACCTGAACCCCTATGCCCGAAGCGACCGAGAACATGGAGCTTCCACCTGCGAGGAGTCCCGCCACGTAGAGACCATCTCTCACCCTGTAGTCTTCATCGTGCTTTATCATCACCCTCCCGGGTTTTGGAGACCTTGGGTTCTCAACCACCTCCACACCCTCGCACTCTATCTCAAACCTGTGGAAACCGCTCGCAAGGACAACGAACTCGGACTCAAACTCCTTTTCTCCCTCCGTTTTTACTTTAAATTTCCCCCTCTCTCCATCTATCCTGACAACCCTGTCCTCAAGGAAGTCAACACCACCGTATGTCTTTATCTGCTCCCTTATCCTCTCAAGAAGCTCTCTTCCCGTTGTCCCCTGGGGAATTCCTGGAACGTTCTTGAATAGAGCTCTGTTCATATCAGAACGATCGGTGTCAAGAACCAGATACCTTCTACCTTCAGCCCACTCCCAGCCTCTGCCCCTTGCGGAAGCTAAGGTGAGAGCACAGGCTAGCCCGGACGCTCCACCGCCGACTATAACCACGTCGTACCTCATCGTTCTTATTATATCTTCTCCTCCGCTTCTCTGAGTAGTTCCAGAAACTTCTTCTCCACCTCTTCAGGGAGTTCCTTTCCGTAAGCTGTCTGGTAGTACTCCCTGTAAAGCTCAAGGGGATCAAGCTTTCCGAGTTTCTGAAGCTCAGCCTTCTCTCTGCTATCAGGGGTGAGCTGTTCAATCTTTATGAGTCTGTCCCCCAGCTCCTCCCTCAGCTTATCTATCAGCGTGGGCATGCCCGTTCTGTCGTTAACCCTTACGACAACCTTCAGATAACCAGAGGTTCCTCTGAGATTTTCTATCTCCTCAAGAACCTTATCCTGCTCAAGTTCAAAGACGTTAAGTGGATTCTTCAGAGAAAGCTCCACCGGCTCAACCTGAGGTTGTCCCTCCTCAAAGGTTATAACGTTAAAGAACTTCCTGTCTCCCGCTTCGGAGAAGTCCAGCTGGTACAGTGAGCCTG
>WGFS01000208.1 GCA_015492115.1 Aquificaceae bacterium | reverse complement strand
GTATGTGAGCAAGTATCCCGAGAAGACCAAGGATTTTACACCTCCCGAGAGGTGCAGGTGTCCCGTCTGCAACGTCCAGATAATAAAGGAGGACGAGATCTGCACCATGAAGGTGGGGAACTACACCTACTACTTTGATACCTGCGACCATCTCGTGAAGCTCTTCAAGGAGGTGGACTTCTTCCTCAGCAGGAATGACTTTCCTAAGGGTAAGGTGAAGGACATATACGTTAAGACGAAGGACACGGGGAGATGGAAGAAGATAGAGAACGCTTACATAGTTGAGGAGGAAGGTTTCTACAGGGCATACGAGAGGAGACAGGATGGAAAGGAGGTCCTTGACCTAAAGGAACTTATTGAGAACTTCAAGAAGAGAGTCGGGGGTGGGTAACCTCAGGCACTCGTAGCTTCCGGTCCTGCACCTCTTTGGGTTCGGTGAGCAGGGAGAACAGGGTGCGGGGTTCTCAACGTAAGAGCCTTTCAGGGGATAAAAACCGTAAGCTGGAGAGGTCGCTGTATAGATCGTAATAGCAGGAACACCGAGGGCGTTCGCCATGTGGACGGGTGAAGAGTCGTTTGAAACCACGAGCTTTGCACCTCTTACAACAGCCATGAGCTCCCTGAGGGTTGTCTTCCCCACGAGGTCTCTGAATTCAACCCTCTCCCTGAGCCTCTTTGCCTTTTCCCTGTCTGAAGGCAGTCCGGTAACCACCTTCTCAAAGCCCTCCAGCTTTTTCATAAGCTCAGCCCAGTTACCGATGTCCCACTCCTTCAGTGGAAAGTTTGAGAAGGGGTTCAGGACAACGTACTCTTTCTCCCTCAGCCCGAACTTATCCAGAGCTTCTTCTACCTCCCCTTCCTCAATGGGCAGATAGGTCTCCCTCGTGATCTTTCCAATACCGAGGGGTTTTAGAAGCTCTAAGTTCCTGTCCACCTCGTGGAGCTCCCATCTGTGCTCAACAACGTGGGTGTAGGCGTATCTGAACTCAGATCTGTCAAAGCCTATCCTCGTGGGTATCCCCGAAAAAAGCATTATCAGGGCCGTCCTCAGTGACCTGTGGGGTACTATCGCCACGTCAAACTCCTTTATCCTCTTTAGAATTGAGAAGCTCTCCCAGAAACCTTTTGAGAAGGGTATGAGCTCTATATCCCACCCCCTGAAGAGCTCCCTTATGAAGGGTCTGCCCACGAAGGTTATCTCTGCGTCGGGGTAGCTCCTCTCAAGACTCCTTACTATAGGTGTCGCAAGGATCACATCACCCAGAAAGGCGGTCTGCCATACGAGAAACTTCACTCTTCTCTGGTTTCAATGACGGGTTTGTAAGGGGTTATGTCGGCTATCAGCCACTTTCCGTCTTCCTTTATGAGGACGAAGCTGAAGAGCTTCTCTATCCCGTTCTTGTCTTCAACCTCAACCTTTATCAGAGCCGTGTTCTCCCCGATAAGCTTCCCTTCCTTCACATCAAAATCGTCTATGTTTGAACCCATGGTGCTGAGCAGGCACGCCAGAACCTCGGAGGGTTTAAGCTCTGTAAACTGCACCGGGAGTCTGACCTCCTTGGAGAGGTTGTCTCTGTAAGAGGGATGGAGGTACCTCATAGCCTCATGACCTTCCCTGTCCTTTATCTCGCTCATGAACTCATCTACCGTGTCCTCCGCAGCGTTGTAGGACTCACCGCAGGACTTTATACCGAAGAGGAGAGCCAGTGTAAGTGATACGACTACAACTTTCCTCATGCTAAAATTATACACCATGTTTGTCGGAGTTCTCAAAGAGACGTATCCCAACGAAAAGAGGGTTTCCCTCGTTCCCTCGGAGGTTCAACGACTCAAGAAGAAGGGCGTTGAGGTGCTCGTAGAGAAGGGAGCGGGAGAGAGAGCGGGCTTCCCAGACGAGGAGTACTCCGAAGCAGGTGCAAGACTTGCAAGCAGGGAGGAGGTTTTTGAAAATTCCCAGATAATACTCAGAGTAAGGGGTCTTCTCGCGGACAGGGAGAACTTTCTTGAGGAGGCTGACAGATACGCGGGGAAGGTTCTCATAGGCTTCTTGGAACCCTTCGCCGTGGGAGAACTCCTGGACAGGGTTAAGGCGATAAACCTCACAGCCTTCGCTATGGAACTTATACCAAGGACGACGAGGGCTCAGAGCATGGACGCCCTCTCCTCAATGGCTACCGTGGCGGGTTACAAGGCTGTCCTGATCGGAGCCAACCTCCTTCCCAAGATGTTTCCCATGCTGATGACCGCGGCGGGAACTGTCCTGCCCGCAAAGGTCTTCGTTGTGGGTGCTGGGGTCGCGGGGCTTCAGGCTATAGCGACAGCAAAGAGGCTCGGAGCGGTCGTTCAGGCTTACGACATAAGACCAGCTGCTAAGGAGCAGGTTCTCAGCCTCGGTGCGAAGTTCGTTGAGCTGGGACTTGAGAGCGAGCAGGCTGAGGACAAGGGCGGTTATGCGAAGGCTATGGACGAGGATTTTTACAGGAGACAGAGGGAGATGATGAAGGAGGTTGTCGGGGAGAGCGACCTCGTCATAACCACCGCCATGGTTCCGGGC
>WGFS01000207.1 GCA_015492115.1 Aquificaceae bacterium | reverse complement strand
TTGACAAAAATTGTGGAAAAAACATAAGTTATTCACAACACTGTGCAAACATTACACGCATAAGTCATTGATAATTCTGAATATACATGTCGGGATGTGGAGAAATGTGGAAAAACTCATAAGTCAATGAATTGCCTGAACATTTCATTCACGCCTAAGTGATTGATATAACTGCATATATTATAAAGGATGTGGAAAACTTGTAAGTTATTGAAACTGCTTAACATATTCTCCACGCATAAGGCTTTGGTAACACTGTATAAACAACTCACAGTGTGGAAAGAGGGTGCGTAAGGTACTGATAATAGGGGAAACAGCCGATTGGAGCATGGTGCTTTTATTTATTATTCTTATAAAAATACTTTTAAGAATAAGGAAGGAAGATCAGAGGATACCCACGGATATCTTCATAAGGAGTCTGTCTATCTCCCTGTAGAGTGGCATCAGGTTGTCTTTTACTCTCTCATCGGGTATGCTGTCAAGAAAGTTCTTCAGTTCCTGAATCTTGCTTGATACGTACTCAAGGACTGTATCCTCGTTGTTCAGCACTTTCTTTACAAGAACCTCCTTTTCCTTACTTATATGTTTGTATCTCTTCTTGCCGTTGTACACGTACTGTATTGTTAAAGCCTTGTATCTCTTTCCACTTCTCTTGGGAATTTCTCTATAGTAGGGTCTCGTTACTATCTCAGCCTCATCGGGTATATCAAGAAGCTTCTTTATCTCCTCCTTCCACCTCATAACCCATCAAGAACATGCTTCTCCGGAACCACGCAGAGGAACTCACCCTCAAACACCTCTGTTCTCTCCCTATAACCCACAACACTTACAATTATTTTCTTCCCTTCCCTTTTTTCAACCCTTGCTTCAAAGGTGATCTCTTCCCCTACTCTGACAGGCTTTAGAAATCTGACGTTGGCTCCTGCAAGGACAACGTTCGGGTGGTTTACCGCAAGCATGGCCGAGTAATCCGCCGAGGAGAAGAGGAATCCACCGTGGACAAGACCTCTTTCGTCCGCAACCATCCTCTCGGTGGTTCTGAGTTTTACCACGGCGTAGCCGTCCTCTAAAAGCTCTGGAGATCCGCTCAGTTCCCTGTCTATTCTGGTGTGGGTGTTTACACCGGGCATTATGTGTATAATTTTATACTGCCTCAGGCGGCGTAGCTCAGGTGGTTAGAGCGGGGATCTCATAAGTCCCAGGTCGGAGGTTCGACTCCTCCCGCCGCCATGTAAAAGTTAAAATAAGGGACAGATGTTTGGTCTTATTCACAAACATAAGAAGCTCGCAGCCATTGTCATAGCTGTCGCATCACTCTCTTTTCTGTTCTGGATGTTCAGCGTTGCGGACGTGAAGCAGATGTTCGGTCTGAAAAGGTGTGTCGCTGTTGTTGAAGGGTACTGTATAACTCCGAGAGAGTTCAGCCGTGAGCTCATGAGGTATCAGAACCTCCTTGAAAAGAAGGAGCTCAAAAACATAGTCAAGAGGCAGGTTCTCTACAGCCTCGTAAACAGGGAGATCCTTTATCAGAAGGCGAGGAGCGTTGGGATAGTTGCCTCAGACAGAGAGGTGGCGGAGGTCATTGAGAATGACCCAAACTTTAAGAAGAATGGGAAGTTCAGCATCAGCGTGTACAGGGAGATTCTTGAGAGGTCGGGTCTTACCCCAGAGGAGTACGAATCGCGGTTGAAGAAAGTCCTCACAATAAGAAAGCTCTTCAAGTTTATGGAGAAGGGTGTGTACCTCTCCGATAGAGAGCTAGATTTTCAGGAGAGAGTTTTGTCCGCGAGGTTCAGTGGCAGGGCTTACCTTTTGTCTCCCTCGTCGGTGAAGCTCAACTACAAGCCGAGCGTTGAAGAGCTTAAGAAGTTTTACTCAGAGAACAGGGAAGCTTTCTCAGTTCCTCCCTCTAAAAGGTTCAGGGTCTGGGTAACTGAGGACAAGGAGAAGGCACATACGATGTACGGGGAGTTAAAGAGGGGAAAGGTTCCCGGCGGTGGCAGTGTTTACGGTGATAAGGAGCTTCCATCGTATATATCAAAGCAGGCTGATAAGCTGAACATGGAGGATCCCGTTACCCTTACAAAGAAAGGCGGTAAGTATTACGTGATTTATCTTGAGAAGTCTCTCCCGGGGAGGGTAAAGAGCTTTGAGGAGGCGAAAGAGGAAGTTGAGAAGATCCTGCTGGAGAGGAAGAAAACCGAGCTACTGAAGAAGCTCGCCACTGAAATTAAGGATAAGCTCAGCAGAGGGGAAAAGGTTGAAAGGAAGTTCATAAGGTTTGATAGATCAACGGTGGAGGAGTTTATTACCCTATTCAAGATAAAGGGGGATGAGGTTCTCAGGCTTGTTTTTTCTAAGGAGAAGGTCTTTGGACCTTACAGGACCGCGGGGGGATACGCAGTTCTCTACATAGAAAAGAGGTCCTTTGACAGGAAGTCTGTAAAGAACAGGGAGCGCTTGAGGGAGAGCCTTCTGAAGGCAAAGATGGACAGCCTCATAAACCTCTTCGTTGAGCGGTTGTTAGACAGGGTCAGTGTCAAAATCAATGAAGAGTACCTGAGGTGAAGGTTAGAATATAAAGACTATGGACTCAAAGGTAATTTCCCAGGAGGAGATAGACCAGCTCGTTATAAACACGATAAGGTTCCTCAGCGTTGATCAGGTTGAGAGGGCGAAGTCCGGGCACCCCGGTATGCCTCTCGGAGCGTCCCATATCATCTACCTCATATACGACAGGTTCCTGAAGTTCAATCCCAGGAACCCCAAGTGGATAAACAGGGACAGGTTTGTTCTGTCCGCTGGGCATGCCTCGGCTATGCTCTACGCCACGTTGTTTATGTTCGGATACGAGATCACCATAGAGGATCTGAAGGGGTTCAGACAGCTTGGGAGCAGAACACCGGGACATCCTGAGAGCTGGCTCACACCGGGAGTTGAGGCTACCACAGGACCCCTCGGTCAGGGTTTCGGGAACGCTGTAGGGATGGCTCTCGCGGAGAAGTTCCTCTCTTCTTACTTCAACAGGAAGGGCTTTCCTGTGATAGACCACTACACCTACGTCCTGTGCTCTGACGGAGACCTGATGGAGGGTATTTCCTACGAATCCGCTGCCCTTGCCGGGCACTGGAAACTCAACAAGCTGATAGTTATCTGGGACAACAACCACATATCCATAGACGGGGATACGAGGCTCGCCTGGTCTGAGAACGTCCTCAAGAGGTTTGAGGCTTTAGGGTGGGATGTCCACCACGTGGAAGACGGCTACGACCTGGAACTTCTGGAGGAAACCATAAACAGGGCAAAGGAGACTGAAAAGCCTTCCTTCATTTCAGTCAGAACACACATAGGTTACGGCAGTCCCCTTCAGGACACAGCAAAGGTTCACGGAGCTCCCCTGGGGACTGAGAACGTGATAGAGACGAAGAAGCGCTTTAACTGGCCCACCCATGAGTTTTACGTTCCCAAGGAAGCCCTTGAGTACACGAGGAGGCACGTTAAGCTCGGAGAGGAGAGGGAAGGAGAGTGGAGAGAACTCTTTGAAGAGTACAGGAGGTCATACCCGGAACTTGCAAGGGATCTGGAGAGAGCCTTTAACAGAGAGTGGAGTTTAGACTGGTACGAGAAGGTTCCGCGTTTTGAGGAGCCTGTCGCGACGAGGAAGGCTTCTGGAAAGGTTCTGAACGTTATGGCGGACTACATACCCACGATGCTTGGAGGATCTGCGGATCTTTCTGAGTCAAACAACACACTGCTTAAAAACTACTCCGACTTTGAAGCTGACTCACCAACCGGAAGGAACGTCCACTACGGGGTGAGAGAGCACGCCATGGGGGCGATAATGAACGGGATGGCCTACCATGGGGGGATACTTCCCTACGGAGGGACGTTCCTTATATTCTCAGACTACATGAGACCTCCCATAAGGCTCTCAGCCATGGCCGGGCTTCAGGTTATATACGTCTTTACCCACGACTCAATAGGTCTGGGGGAGGACGGTCCAACCCACCAGCCGGTTGAACAGCTTTCTTCCCTGAGACTTGTTCCGAACCTTGTCGTAATAAGACCTGCGGACGCAAATGAGGTGAAGACCGCCTGGAGGGTAGCTCTCCAGAGGAAGGAGGGACCCACAGCTATCGTTTTAACCAGACAGAGCGTCCCGACAATAGACAGGGATAAGTACCCTTCCGAGGAGAACCTTGAGAAGGGAGCCTACGTCCTCTCAGACTGTGATGGAACACCGGACGTGATACTAATAGGAACAGGTTCTGAGGTTCACGTAGCCTTAGGGGCAAAGGAACTCCTTGAGAAGAAGGGTATAAAAACGAGGGTTGTAAACTTCCCGAGCGTAGAGCTCTTTGAGAAACAGAGCGATGAGTACAAGAGAGAGGTCTTACCTCCCGATGTACAGCGTAGGGCTGTGGTGGAAGCCGGCAGGGGGATGTGCTGGTATAGATACGTTGGAATTGATGGTCTGGTTATATCCATGGAGACCTTCGGAAAGTCAGCACCGGGCAAGGTCCTCTTTGAGCACTTCGGGTTTACACCGGAGGCTGTCGCCCAGAAGGTTGTGGAAAAGTGGTTTGGTTAAAGTTTTATGTGTGGAGGGATGTTTATAAGGTGCCTATAAGGGATTGAAACCCCCTCAAAGCCTGTTCTTCCTGTCCGTCCCCTTGTACCCAACCATATCCCTTATAGCCTCTGCGAACTCCCTTATCTCCTTCTGGGCACCCTCGTGGGTTCTGAGGGTTATGAAGTTGTCAAGGGAAATCCTGGGAACCGTCCAGTAGTAACGGGTTTTCATGAACTGGGGGAGGATACCCCTTGCGAGCTCCTTAGCCACCTCCCTTTCAGTCATCCTCTCATAGAGAGAGTAACTCTCCTCTATGAGCCTCTTTATCTCCTTCAGGAACTCCGTGTGGAATGGCTCTTTCACGGGCTCGTCTATGGAAGCCTGTTTGTTGGACTTAGCCTGTTTTCTCAAAACCTCTGGTATATAAAACTTTATGTCGTAAGCTGTGTACCTCCTTGAGATCTCGTTGTAGGAGCCGAACCGGTGCCTGTGCCACTGGCGGGCGACGAAGAGAGGACACTCCACTATGAAGGTGTAGTAGTCCATATCAGTCCCGAGCTCAAGCCTGTCAACCAGACCTACCCATCCCGAGGAGGTTTCCATCTTCTCCTGCAAAAAGACCCTGTCTCTGGTGTAGGGCAGTTTTGAGAGCTCCTCGTCGGATACATCCCCTCTTTTTTCCACTATGCTCCAGGTGGCAGGAAAGAACCTCTTTATCTCTTCAAATATCTCCTCCGGGAGGTGCTCCATAGAGTTTATGGCGTTCCTCAGATTTAGCCACACGAACCCTCCGGAGTGGTAGATCTGAACCGCTGGGTTTTCCAGCTTCTCAAGTATTCCAAGCCACTCCTTCTTGTCACTTCTGAAGGCTATTATGTTGTGCTCAAAGGGAGAGGCGTGCCTGTGCTTGAAGAGGTACCTGAGGAGTTTCTTGTCCCTTTCCGGATCTGTCTGCTCATCCTTTCCAAAGGATACCCTCGCACACCTGACCGAACGCTGGTCTGAGCCCATAACGTAAACTTCCATCAATCAACCTCTCTCCACCTTTCGTTCTTTCTGTCGTATATAAGAAGCTTGCCATTCTCCATCTTTATGATCTGCCCTTTGTTGAGGAGGTTGAGAACCTTTATAAGTTTGAACATGTCGTTCAGGAGGTTTGCGTTTTCAACGTTGCTCGCCCCGATCTTCCTGTAAAGGAGTATGAGTAGTATCCAGGTGAAAAAGAACAGCCCTCCCGTGAATATACCAACGCTGTAAAGGAACTTCTCAAAGTATGCTGGGGTTTCTTCAGATCTTGTGATCCCCTTTGAGCTATTTTTACTCTTCTTCAGCTCTTCTCTTATAATGCTAAGATCGTTCTTTATAGATATGAGAAGCTCTTTTATTTCTTTGTCGTCCTTGAGTTCAATATTTACAGGGGGCTTTTCCTCCTTCTTTGGTTTCTCTTTCTTTGGCGCTTCAATCTTTTGTTCTTTGGGTGCGGGTTCTACTATTTGGAGCTGACCGCTCTCTTTCCTGCTCTCAGGTTTTTCCGTTACAGGGGTGGCTATCGCTTCCTTTTTTGGATAGACTACGTAGTCCTCCCTTATCTCACACCTCTTTATAAAGG
>WGFS01000206.1 GCA_015492115.1 Aquificaceae bacterium | reverse complement strand
ATATACAACGAGCTCGACGAGATAACCTCTATCCACTGGCACGGGATACTGCTGCCATACCAGATGGACGGCGTTCCCGGGGTTACCTTTCCTGGAATAAAACCCGGCGGTAAATTCACCGCCAAGTTCAAGGTGAAGCAGTACGGTACTTACTGGTACCACTCACACGCAGGACTCCAGGAGCAGTTGGGCCACTACGGACCTCTGGTGATAGAACCGGAGCAGCCCGAGCCCTTCACCTACGATCGGGAGTACGTTGTAGTTCTCTCCGACTGGTCTTTCGAGGATCCTCACTGGATACTATCGCGGCTAAAGAAGGAGGATGGGTACTTCAACTACAACAAAAGGACGATCTTCGATTTCATCAACGACATAAAGACCAAAGGCTTTTCTCAGGCCCTCAGGGAGAGGATGATGTGGGCCCAGATGAGGATGTCTCCCAGAGACATAGCGGACGTTACCGGAGCTACCTATATCTTCCTGATGAACGGACACACGCCCGAGGAGAACTGGACCGCGATCTTCAAGCCTGGGGAGAAGGTAAGGCTCAGGTTCATAAACGCCTCGGCGATGACTTACTTCGACGTGAGGATCCCGGGCCTCAAGATGACTGTCGTTCAGGCAGACGGGCAGAACGTTCAACCTGTTGAGGTGGATGAATTCAGAATAGCGGTGGCGGAGAGGTACGATGTCATAGTCCAGCCGACCGAGTACAGAGCCTACACGATCTTCGCAGAGACTATGGACAGAAGCGGATATGCGAGAGGAACCCTCGCCCCCGAATATGGTATGGAAGGTCCGATACCTCCGAGAAGGAAGCCGCCCGAGAGGGGAATGGAGGCCCACGGCGGCGCCCACATGAAGCATATGATGGGCGCCGGGCACGGAGGTATGCATCACGGACACATGGGCCACGGTATGAGCATGAAGATGCACGGTATGAGAAAGGACCCCTGCGGTGTATGTGAACCCAAGCTCAAGAACTTCGACTTCGGTCCCACTGCAGCGATGCTCAATCCGGAGCCTCTGTGCAGGATGGACGACCCGGGTGTGGGACTTAAAGATGCCAAGCACAAGGTCTTAACCTACGCTGATCTGAAGAGCTACGTTCCTTGGGAGGAGCTCTACAAAAGGAAGGAACCCGACAGGGTCATTGAGATCCACTTCACCGGCAACATGGAGAGGTTCATGTGGAGGATGTGGACCTACGACGGTAAGAGGTGGACATCGGACATAAACGATTTCATCAAGTGGAGGTACGGCGAGCTTGTGAGGATGATCTGGGTGAACCACACGATGATGGATCATCCGATACATCTGCACGGCATGTGGATGTACTTAGACAACGGTTCGGGCGAATACAAACCCAGGAAGGATACGATAAACCTCAAGCCGGGAGCGAAGATATGCATAGACGTTATCGTGGACGCGAAGGGATACTGGGCCTTCCACTGCCACCTTCTCTACCACATGCACATGGGGATGATGAGGGTGGTCGAAGTAACGTAGGGAGGTAGTGTTATGAAAAAAAGCATCCTTCTCGCCTCCGCTCTGCTCCTTTCCTCCCTTTCCTGGTCCCAGGAGGGGGCGGAGCTTCCCCCTTACAAACCAGATCCTGAAGTTGTGAAGAAGGTTCTGCTGCCCCCCTCCCGCTTCGGGAAGTTACTCTTTGATCTGTTAGAGTACCGTCCGACCTCGGATGAAAAAGAGGTCGTTTACGATGCCGAGTTCTGGTACGGTGGAGACTTCAACCGCCTGTGGATAGAAACGGAGGGTGAGCATTCCCTCAAGAGTGGAGAGGGAGCTTTGGAGAGGCTGGACCTCTACTATGCACGTCTGATTTCACCTTTCTGGGACTTCAGGGTGGGGGCCGGTCTGCAGTCTGTTTATGGAGAAGCCTCGGAAGATAGGACATACGGTGTGATAGGCTTTCAGGGCCTAGCCCCCTACTGGTTCGAAGTGGATGCGAACCTCAGGGTAGATACTGACGGAAAGGTTACAGCCGACCTCGAGGTTGAATACGACCTTCTATTCACCCAGAGGCTCATACTCCAGCCCAGGTTTGAAACACTGGTAGCTTTCAACGATATACCTGAGGTGGGTATATGGAGCGGTGTAAACAACGTGGAGCTCGGAGCTAGGCTGAGGTACGAGATAAGGAGGGAGTTCGCCCCCTACGTGGGTGTGAACTGGACCACCTACTTCGGTGAAGCTAGGGACGCTCTCAAGGCGGCGGGAGAGGACACGAGCGTGGTCGATCTGATTTTGGGTGTTAGGATGTGGTTCTAAAAGCTCCTCCCCAGCTTATCGTAGATCTCCTTCAGATGAAGTCTGTAATATATGGGTCTCCCGTGTGGGCATACGTGTGGGTTCTTTAGGTTCTTCCACACCTCTATGAGCTCCTTCATCTCCTTCTCGCTCAACTTCTCCCCGGACTTTATAGCCGACCTGCAAGCTATCTCGTCAGCACCCTCTTTCTCTCCCAGGCTTTCGTAGTTCGCCCTCTCCGAGATAAGATGCTGGTCGAAGAAGTATAGGTAGTCCCCCCTCTGGGCGAGGATTATGGTGTTGTTGATCTGACCTATCACCTTGAACTCGGTCTCGTACCTGGGGACTTCCTGCTCCAGGTAAGGCATGGGCTCCTCCTCCCTGCCCCCCAAGGCTTCCCTGAGCAGGGATAGGATCTTTCTCTCCTTTACAAATTTCGCTTCCCTCTTCTTGGGATGTATGTTGAAATCCACCATGAAGGGGGGCAGCTCTATGAATATCACACCGAAGGTTTTGTACCCCAGAACCTTCCTGAGGAAGTCCTTCAGTCCCCTCATGCTAACGGGTCTTGAGTTTATGAAGGTATGCAGCTCCCCCTGGGGAACGTTTCTCCTTATGTACGCCCTAACCTTTAAGAAACCGATCTCTTTCCTTATCCTCTCGAACCCACTTCCAAAGAGATCCTCTATCCTCTCCACCTCGTCGGCAGGTCTTAAGCTGAGGACCTCTCTAGCGTTCGAGAACAGGGTAAACCCTACGCCTGGGTTCACTATCGCGTACTCTCTGATAAGGCTAGCTATCCTCCTCCTCTCGGTGTCCTCCCTCCTCAGGAACTTTCTCCTGGCGGGAAGGTTGAAGAAAAGGTCACTGACCTCCACTTCGGTTCCCACAGGCATACCGACCTTCCTCTTTGAAACGATCTTTCCGCCTTCTACCTCTATCTCGTAGCCCTCACGCTCCTGAAAGAACCTGGACCTTATCCTCATCCTGCTGACGCTCGCTATAGAGTGAAGTGCCTCTCCTCTGAAGCCGTAGCTCGAGAGGTTCATAAGATCCTTCTCGCTCTCTATCTTGCTGGTAGCTCCTTCCTCGATCACCTTCTCGAGGTCCTCCGGATGTATCCCCGTGCCGTTGTCCCTCACAAGGATTAGCCTCTTGCCTCCCTTCGAGATCTCTACCTCTACCTTGGTGGCCTTGGCATCTAGGGAGTTTTCGATCAGCTCCTTAACCACGTCGGCCGGGGACTCTATCACCTCCCCCGCGGCTATTCTGCTTCTGACTTCGGGAGGTAAGATCCTTACGAACATAACCTTTTAATTTAGAAGATAGTCCGTAATAAGACCCACACCTGTTGCGAACAGGAACCAGGATACGGAGTAGAGGAGAACCAGCCTCTTGGGAAAGAAGCTAAGAAGCGCCGTTATAGTCGGAACGCATATCCCCGAGGAGGCGAGCATGAAGGTGAGGGACTGGCCGGGCTTTAATCCGAGCTCATACAGAGATCTTGCGATAGGAACCTCCTCACCCGAGCAGACGTAAACCGGGACCGATACGAGACTTATAAGCGGGTAGGACAGAGGAGAGCCCGATAGCTCTATCATAAGGTCCTGGGGCACTATAACTTTGAGCAAGGACGCTATGAGAAGTCCCAGAAGCACGTACTTGCCCGTGGACAGCGTTAGGGATCTAAAGTTCTCCAAGAACTCCTGTAGCCTGCCTTTTCTTTCCCCCAAGGCTCCCTGAAAGAGGGGCAGAGCAGCGTTTTTCCTGAAGAGCAGAACCGTCAGGTACGCTAGAAGGACTGCGAAGATGAAGGATGATACCAGCCTCAGGGTCGTTACCTGGAATCCGAACATACCGAAGGTTAAAAAGAGGGTCACTGGGGAGAGAACGGGAGCTGTAACGAGAAAGGCAACTACAGGGGCGTAGCTCCTCGAGAAGCTGTCCATGGTCCTTGCAAGGGGTATCATGGATCAGGAACATACGGGGACAGTTGCGCCCAGTGTCGCTGTAGCTATAGGGGCGAGAGGACTGTTTAGCAAGCCCCTCTTGGTGAGCTTTGGCCCCAGAGAGCTCTGAAGCCCCGCTCCCACAAGGGATGCGAGTAGAAAGTAAGGGAGAACGTCGAGGGTGTACT
>WGFS01000205.1 GCA_015492115.1 Aquificaceae bacterium | reverse complement strand
GTTAGCCTATCGCCCGATATCTCATCGCACCTTCCGGGATATATGGGTTCCCTCACTCCTGTGTGGACATCCTCAATCCAGAACTCAAACCCTCCGACTTCAGGCTGTTTTCCTGACAGCTTTTCCTTTAAGCGCCTTAATAATCTCATCCTTCACACCTCCCATGATTTCTCCTTCAACAACCTTGGAAAAGAGAGACCTTTTGGAGCTCAGGATCTCCCAGACCTTCCTCTCGGTTCCTTCGGAAATAAGGTAATAGACGCTCTTGCCCTGTGTGGAGGTAACCCTGTATATCCTGTCCGTTCTCTGTATGAGTTTGCCCACTGACCAGGGTATGTCAAAGTGAACGAGGACGTCCGCCTCGTCCATGGATATGCCGTAAGTGAGGGTGTCTGTGGCAACGAGGATCTTCTTCTCATCGCTCGACTTGAAGAGGCCTACCCTCCGTGCCTTCTCATCCCCAGAGAGCTCACCCGTGAGCCATATTGCCTGTTTACCGAAATGCTGGGCTATCTTCCTCGCCATCCTTGCAAAGGACGTGAAGACGACTACCTTGGAATCGTGCTCCTCAAGGATGGTCTCAAGTTCTTCCAGCTTAGGAACTTTGGAAATTTTCTGGAGATACATTCCGAACTCTTGGGCTATTAGCTGGGCTGTGGGGGAGCTCGACTCCAGAAGAAGGGAGGGGTCGTCAGCCACTACACGGAGGAGTTGTAGAGTGGCGAGCTCCTCTACTCCCTTTTTGTCGCTTGCAAGTTCTATGATTCTGGACTCTATGAGCTTCTGAATATCGCTTGCGGGTATCTCTCTCTCGTATTCCACGAGCTCTGGCATGTCTTTAACGTCCGACTTCTTCCTGCGGATGTAGAAGGGCTCTACCCTGTAGAGGAACTTCCTGAGGTTCTTATAGCCCACGACCTTGGGGACGTAGTAGGGTCTGTAAGGAACCCGTATCCGAATTACCTTACAGTGGTTTTCTTCAAACTCTTCCTGAGACATGAACTCTTGTCCTTTGAGGAGATGTCCTATAGCCCAGAACTCCCCGAGGTGGTTCTCTATGGGAGTTCCTGTCATGGCGAGCTTGTAGGGCGTCTTTGCAAGGAGCCGTTTCATGACCCTGAAGGTTTTTGAAGTGGGAGACTTGACCCTTGAGGCTTCATCAAGGACCACGGCGAAGGACTCGCCTGCTATCTGGGCAAGGAACTCCTGAACGTCCTTTCTGAGGAGGAGCTCATAGTTGAGTATGAGTACGGGGTATCTGGAGTGGAAGAAGAGTTTGCGAAAACGTTTTCGCTGTCTGGGGTCTCCCTCAAGGACGAGGGCGGTCTCTCCTACCCATTTGTGGAACTCCTGTTGCCACTGTCTCTTGATGGAAGCGGGACAGAAGACGAGCCCGTATTTGACGAGTCCTTTATAGAGGAGATAGTCAAGATAGATGATGCCCGTAAAGGTCTTCCCGACCCCCGGCTCATCTCCGAGGAGGAAGGACCTTTCCTGAAGGGCAAGCCCTGCCCCCACAATCTGGTGCTCAAAGGCTTTAGGATACAGCTCCTTGAGCTCTCTGTATAGTTCGGGAGAGACCTCCTTGGGGGTGGGTTTAACTATCTCAAAGCCGAGCTGCTGGAGGAACCTGAGCGTCCCGTTGGTGAGGTCCTTCACCCAGGCTCTTTTGTCCGGGTCCCATCTGAAGTTATACGCTTTGAGGTAGTCCTTCACATCGTAGCACTCAAAGGCATAGACAGTGGAGCCTCTTACCTCCGCTATCATCTGCTTGCCACCTTCAGAGCATCCATGACAAAGCTACATGCCCGCAGAACAGCTTTGAGCGTGGCTATACTCTCGTGGTATTCCCTCATCCTTTCGTTTTCTGCTATGAGTTTCAGTTCTTGTTTATCCAGTGCTTGACGACTTTCAAAGTCCAAGTGCTGGAGTTTAAGTGTCAGGTATTCTCGTTCCCACTGACGAAGCCCTTCCAGAGTCTCCACGTATATTTGGGCAATGGCTTGCGTGTCTCCTTCCTGCAAAGCAGCAAGAATCTCGGCAAACAGGTTTCTCTCCATAGCTTACCTCCTTGTAGCTCTCATGAAGAACTCACAGGCTTTAGTCTCTTCCCCGAGCTTCCTGTTTTCCTCCAGCAGATAGAGGGTGAGGAAGGTCTGGGCGACCAAAACAACCAAGAGAACTGCGACCGCCACAACATCCCTCCAATCCCTCATCGGAGCGCTCCTGCTTTTCTGAGTCTCAAAATGGCGAATATTTCCAAAGCAGTGTCGGCAAGCTCTTCTTCGGAAGCTTCAAGAATGGTCTGGTATATCCAGTCAAGGAGTTCTTCGGCGGGTTTTGTCGCTATCCTTCTCCTTCTGTAGTGTGTATCATATTTCTTCAGCCAGTAGCTTGTGAGGGCGGGGTTCTTAAAGACCACCTCGGGGTCTCCGCCCCTCTCTTTTATAAAAGTTTTGATTTCGGCTTCATCCCATAGAACGGTGCTCATCTTTTTCCCTCCTGATGACAGGTCTAATGATGAATATGTCCTCAGCACCCTTGAGGACTTCATACACGCCGTCCCCGAGAGCTATATATCCGTACCCATGCCCGCAGTAGGGGATGGGTGTAGGTATAGGAACTTCTCTTACGACGTACCCGCTTCTGTCCACTTCATAACCCCTGATGTGCATGGCTTAGTCCTCCCTTAAATGTCAAGCTCCAGCTCATCGTCCTCATCAAAGGGAATATTTGATGGCTCCAGCTCCTCTTCGCTTGTTGTCTCCTGTTTCACCATCTTGGAGTTGTATCTATCCACCCATTCTTGGAAAACTTCTATAGCCTTGCTTCCTTCAAGAACCTTTTCAGCTTCGGGGATGTCGAGCGGTCTGACCCCCTCAAGAACAGGTATGAAGTAGATAACACCGCTGTTCTTCTGCTTGAGTGCCCTGAATGCGCATACTTTGTCAAGCTTGTAGTCCTTCTCGGATAGTCCTTTCTCTCTGAAAGCTTCTATGTAGGCTCTTAGGGAAGACCTCTTGAGATACCAGAGAACGGGTTTGAAGGTATTTTCGAGCTTGAGGAGTGCGAGGGTTATCTGGGTATAGGTCAGCTCCTCTCCGGCTTCTTTGAGCTCGGCTATGGTTCTTCCGGATATG
>WGFS01000204.1 GCA_015492115.1 Aquificaceae bacterium | reverse complement strand
GGAGAAGGACTCCTTCTGCAAGGAGAGCGACAAGGAGTTTAAACAGCTCGTGGAGTTTCACAAGAGGATAGCCAACTCAATATCTTCATACATAGCGAAGGACCCGGAGGTGATAGACCTCTTCAAGAGAGGGGAAAAGGAGAAGCTCTACAGGAAGCTGAAACCCCTCTACGAGGAAGTAAGGAAGGAGAACCTCATAAGAGAGATGACCCTTTTCAAACTGCCTGCGGATCTGTTCTTAAACGTCCGTGTACCGGAAGCAAAACCATGGAAGACGAAGAGAGAAGACATTATTGAAGCGGGGAAGACCTGCACCACGACAAAGTCAATAATGATCTGCATAAACTACGTAGGGATAAGGGCTGTCAACCCTATAGTGGACAGAGGTAAAACCCTCGGCGTGGTTTCGGTAGGTATAGACATGAGGGACTTCCTCAAGCACTACACCTCCATAACAGGGACAGGATGCGGTCTCGCTGTGAAGGATGAAGCCCTAAGGAGATCCCTCAGGGAAGAGAGTTACAGAAGGTACCTCTCCACCGCTGTGAGGAAGGGAGAGTTCGTGGTGGTCACGAACCGCCTGAAGGAGGATCTTGTGGACAGTTCCGGGTTCGGGAGGAAGGAATCTGAGGTCAGGACCGGGAGAGGGCTCTTCCTGATGTGTAGCACACCCATAAAGGACTTCTCTGGGAAACGCATAGGCTACTTCTTCACTCTCAGAGACATAAGCTCCCTGTCCGCAAGCATAGCCTTAGAGAGCTTCAAGAACCTGCTCAGGAGTTACGTTCCAGCTCTATTTCTTATATTCGTAGGCTCACTCCTGCTGTTGGGCAGGTTCTCCCACAGAGTTCACAGGCTGTACAGGATCACGGAGCTGATAAAACTCAGAAGGTTTGAGGAGTTAAACAAGTACTCTCCCGGTAGTAGGGACGAGTTCGGTGCAATTGAATCCGCACTGCTAAACATGGCTCAGGAGATAGAGAAGTACATAAATGTTCTCTCCAAAGAGATAGAGGTGTACACGAGCAAGGCATACATAGACAACCTGACAGGTGTATTCAACAGGAGAGCCTTTGACGAGTTCGGGAGGGAGCTCATAGAGAGGTTCCTGACCCTCGGAAGACCCATATCAGTACTGATGATAGATATAGACGACTTCAAGAGTATAAACGACACCCACGGACACCAGACGGGCGACAGAGTCCTGAGAGAACTTGGAGAGCTCATAAGGGATTCTCTCAGAGAGACAGACATGGTGTTCAGGTACGGAGGTGAGGGGTTTCTGGTGATCCTGCCAGGCACACCCCTTGAGGGAGCCCTGCGTGCGGGTGAGAACGTGAGGAAGAGGGTTGAGCTCCACAGTTTTCCCATAAAGGGTGGAAGTTATAAACTCACGGTAAGTATAGGGGTAGCGCAAGGACACAGAGAAGACAGGAGCGCGGGAGACCTCATAGGCAGAGCTGACAGGGCTCTCTACCTCGCCAAGAAGACAGGCAAGAACAGGGTAGTTCCGGAAACATAATCCACATCAATGTCCCTACTTTACTGAGCCCTATATTTCGGTGCGGAGGTGTAAGATGAAGTTCATACTCGTGACGCAGGAGATATGCCCGAGATGCGATAGAGCCAAGAAGCTCCTGAGGGAGCTTCAGAAGGAGCTTCCCTTTGAGTGGGAAGAGGTGGACATGTACGAGATGCTGGACACCTTTGCCTACCTTGGGATAGCGACAACTCCCGTTCTGCTCGTTGAGGATGAAGACGAGGATTACACTGAGGAACACGTTGTATTCATGGGGGAGCTACCGAGGAAGTGGAGGTTGAAGGAGATCATAGGGGAGTATCTTGAAAGATATGCAGGACCTGAGAGAGAGGCTGTCTGAGAGGGCTCTGCTGAAAGGAGTTGAACTCGGTAAAGACGAGGAGAGAGTCCTGAGAGACCTCAGGAGATGGTTACGAAGGGACATACCCTGTAAAGGAACAGTTAGGACAGAGGACGGAAGCTACACTCTGATAGACCCTGAGCACGGAGAACCTTATCACAGCTTAACCGCTGGTGCACTCACGGAGTCACTGGAAAAGTTCTTCAAACCTTCTGGGCTTTCGGAGATCGCTCCTTTCAGGGAAAGGATCGCCATACTGGACGTGGGGTTTGGGCTGGGATACAACACCGCTGTCGCGGTGTACGAGCTCAGAAAACTCAACAGAAAGGTGAGGGTGGAGGTGATCGCCCTTGATAAAAACGTCCCCGAGAACATCCCAGACCTCCCGGAACCTTACACCGCGGTCCACAGGAAGATAATGGGACTTCTTCCTGAGGGTGAGAGCGATGGTGTCAGCGTAAAGCTTTACGAGGGGGATATGAGAAAAACTCTCAAGGCTGTAAGGAATTTCAGGGCTGACGTCATTTTCCATGACCCCTTCTCACCCTACCGCAACCCGGAAGCCTGGAGCCTTGAACTGCTCGGGCTTGTGAAGAAACTCCTCAGGGAGGATGGGGTCTGGGTATCCTACACCTCCTCCCTTCCCGTCAGGAGAGCCCTCTACGAGCTCGGTTTTAAATTGGGAAGCACTCCTTCCGTCGGAAGGAAGAGGGGAGGAACCGTAGCGTCAATTAAAGGCTGTGTAGGAGAGCTAACCACTAAGGAGAGGTTAAAGCTCCTGAACTCCCCCTACAGCGTCCCCCTCAGAGACCCGGGGCTTGATCTCCATCCCACTGACATCCTCATAGACTACAGGCTCAGTGTTCTCCTGCGGGAGAGGGCTGTCTCCTCAGAACGAAGAAGAGAGCTATCGCAGATACGATCATCATGAGGGTGACCACCTGGTTCCAGGTAAGACCCAGCCCGGGTATGGGTGGGGTCACACCCCTGTAGAACTCAAG
>WGFS01000203.1 GCA_015492115.1 Aquificaceae bacterium | reverse complement strand
CCCTCAGCCTCCTTCCATCTCATGTGTTTGACCGCACATCTGAGAGCGTCAATGAGTGACCTGACCCTCGCTTCGTAACCCGGTATGGCGCTTGAGTGGTTGTCCCATCCGCTGAAGCTTACACTCACGAAAACTGTGTCCGCATTCTCAAGGCATAGACTTACAGCGGCACGGAGGCTTCTACCTATACCGGTGTCTGGATACTCAAGCACTCCGTTGGGGGCATCGGGGTCGGGGTTGTTGGGGTCGTGGTTGGGATTGCTGGGAAGTTTAGCTCCCAAGTTCCCCAGTGTGCTGTCTATGAAGTCTGCAAGCTCCTTTCTCTTTGCAAAGGCGTCTTTGATCTTCTTCAGACCGTATCTTTCAGCCATCCTCTGGGCGAGCTGTTCTATCTGGTTGTCTGTCGTCTGGTCCAACAAACTGTAGGTTCTCCTTGAGTAAGGGTTGTCAAAGTTTGAGTTAAGGAAGACCGGTCTGAGATTTAGAGGCAGGGATTCACCGCCGAGGTAAAAGACCTGAGAATCTCCCTCAAGGGAAACGAAGGGTAGAAGCAACTCGTTCACGTCCTTTCCAAAGGGGTTGTTGGCAGAAAGCACAGCGGCAAGTGTAGTGGCGAACCCCGGGGCTTCTCTGTCCAGGTTTCCCCTCAGGTTCTGGGCTATGCTTATGGGATGCGACTTGTTGTCGTCCTTTAACCTGTGAACAGTCCTGTAGATGGACATATTCCCGCTCGCTATCAGGCTCTCCATGTCGTTACCTCCAGCGTTAGCCCAGAAGAAGTTTTTCGTCACACCGCTTCCGTCCCTGCTCGGCACAAGGTAGTCCGGATAGGGGTTCTGAGAGTTGAAATCGATCTCCTCTATGTTGGTGAGGTTTCCCGCAAGCTCCGAAGGACCACCGTACAAATATATGCTTATCCACTTCACCGGCCATACGGACGGCTTCTGGTAGTTTACCTGACCCTGTATATCGTGAATCAGCTGTCTCAGTTTGCTCTCTGATGCGTACAGCAGACCTGGATTAGAGAGCATAAAGCCCAGGATACTGGCAGACCTTAAGAACTCCCTCCTGTTCATATCTAAACCTCCT
This sequence comes from Aquificaceae bacterium, assembly GCA_015492115.1. Lineage (GTDB taxonomy): Bacteria > Aquificota > Aquificia > Aquificales > Aquificaceae > Hydrogenivirga. The sequence continues at coordinate 3,272 of WGFS01000203.1, read as the reverse complement.
TATCTGATCTTTGTGAGCATGTAAAACTCGGGAAGTCTGCTTATATAATCAAGGATTATCATCGCCTTCTGCCATCTGTGTCTGTCTTCCCAGTTCTTCCTGGTGAAGATATCGTTGAAGGTGTCCAGTTCCTCTCTGGTTGCCTTTCTCCCCAGTGCGGTTACAAATACGTAGTTTATGAAATCTTCTCCTCCAAAGGTTACGTCGTAAAAGCTATCCCCCCAGCCATCGTCTCCATCGTAGGAGGACCTGTTGATCATAAGATTCTCTCTCAAGGATTTGTGGTAATACGCAAAGCTGAGAGCGTCCAGCGGGGGCGTGGGTGTTCTCCCGAGCTTCTCTATAAAGGGAGGCTGTTTCATATCGTACAGCTTCACGAAGGAAGAGTAACCTCTCGTCCTGTTTATGTATCTGAAGAAGTTTTCTGAAGGCTTGAAGCTCAAACGCTTTGCGGTTCCATAGAAGGCTTCCTCCCACTTCATGGGTCTCTCATTGTTGAGCAGGTACTCCTTTGAAAAGAGGATCATGTTGAATATGTCCCTGAAGGTTTTGGGATTGGCGGACACCACACTGTTAACGATCCTCTCCTTTTCCTGCTTGCTGTAAGCTGAAAACAGATGGTCAACTATCTCAGCTACAACTGTAGGGATGAGCTTGGGGTGGTTTGCCAGAGCTCTGTAGAAATCCCAGCATGTAGTTACGGAGGTGTCCAGTACATTCTGGGGCTCTGTATTTTCGTTGAAGTCAATTACAAGCTGATAGCCCTGGTCCTGTCCCGTTAGGGACCAGTTCTTACAGGCAAGGGCAGCCCGGGGGACCTCTTCGTCTTTAAACCTGCGGAGGAATATCTCCATCATCTCCCTGGTGTTGTCCTCGGGTGAACGAAATCTCCTCCAGTTCTCCTGGGATATCATGTGCTCGTAAACTATCTCCCTTACAGGTTTGTCCTCCGAGATCATCCTGTGGAGTCTGGAAAACACCTTGTGTACATCCAGGTAGGAGACAGATTCAAGCTCAACCGCCGGGGAAAAAAGTTTAGTATTCGCCAGAAAGTAAGCCATCCACATCTCGTAGTAGTCCTTGCTTATGGGAAGCTCCCACAGGAGTGCCATTATGTACTGGGGTGGTTTGAGGTTATCGTCGTACCTGTAGTTGTCCTCTGCGATCTTTAAGTAGTAATCTCTTTTGTCTGGGGAAAGGGGTGTGGACAGGTCCTTCTTGAGTTTAGCGATATAGTTACCGCTGTATTTTGGTGTGAGGTCAAAGGTGGCTCTCTGAAGGTCAAAGAATTCTCCAGGTGGTATTCCCTTCATCAGCGTCGCTGTGAGCTTTGATGTAACCCTGTACTTTTCCTCCGGAGTAAGAGCCTGATAATCAGAATCGCTCAGCTGTGAAAGTCCTGTGGACTGGGTTGAGGAACCTCCGCCCTTGGAGCCTCCGCAGGAGCTTATCAGAACGGATAGAGACAGTATTATGGCTGTTAAAAGGAGTTTTCTCATATCTCCTCCTCCCTTTTATGTTGTTTTAAGAAAAAATTATCCCCAAACTTGGGAGCTGTCAATAATCTTTACAGGTCTATGTGCTAAACTTTATGGGATGAGAGAAGCTGAGGTAAAGAGGGAAACCAAAGAGACAAAGATAGAGCTGTATATAAACCTTGATGGAAGCGGTAAGTACGAGGTCAGCACTCCCATAGGCTTCCTGACCCACATGCTGGAAAGTTTTGCGAAGCACGGCAGGTTTGACCTGAGAGTTAAGGCTGAAGGGGACGTCCACGTTTCCCACCATCACACTGTTGAGGACTGTGGGATCGTTCTGGGGCAGGCTTTTGATAGAGCCCTAGGGGACAAAAAGGGTATAAGGAGGTACGGTGATGCGATCGTCCCCATGGATGAGGCTCTTGTCCTATCAGCTGTGGACTTCTCGGGAAGGGGGCTCTTCTTTTACGAGGACAAGGGTCTGAGGGGCAAGATTACGGACTTTGACTTTGAGCTCGTGTGGGAGTTCTTCAAGGGTTTTGCCCTTGAGAGCAGGTCAACCTTACACATGAGGGTACTTGAGGGGAAGATACTCCATCACGTCGCTGAGGCTGGCTTCAAGTCCTTTGCCCTAACGCTCAAGGAGGCTGTTCAGGTGGTCGGCGGAGACCTTCCCTCAACCAAGGGAACCCTCTAACTCTCTCACCCTCTTCAGCACACTCCTGAAGGGCTCTGGATCTTCAATCTCAAACTCCATCCACCTTTCGCTGGAGGGATGATAGAAGCCGAGCTTGTAGGCTACCAGCATGTTGCACTCTCCGAGCAGGGTGTTTATCTCCGATGGGACTGAGCTTCTCTTGAAGCCGTAGGTAGTATCCCCCACTATAGGGTATCCGAGGGAGGAGAGGTGAACCCTTATCTGGTGGGTCCTTCCCGTGTATATCTTCACCCTTAAAAGGGTTAGCTCAAGCTTTTTGAACCTCTCCAGCACCCAGAACTCACTCTTGGCGGGCTTTGAGCTCTCAGAGAAGGTTGAAAACCTCTTCCTGTCAACGGGATGCCTTCCTATCGGGAGCTCCACGATCCCATGCTCTTCTCTGACCAGTCCTTTCACGAGAGCTCTGTAGAGTTTCTCGGTCTTCCTCTGGGCAAACTGCTGGACGAGGCTTCTGTGGGCTGTATCGTTCTTCGCTACAACCATAAGACCCGCGGTTTCCTTATCAAGCCTGTGGACGATACCCGGTCTCTCAACACCGCCTATGGAGGAAAGTCCCCTTATGTGGTAGAGGAGGGCGTTCACAAGGGTTCCGCTCGTGTATCCGGGGGAAGGATGGACAACGAGCCCGCACGGTTTAACCACAACAGCTATGTCTCTGTCCTCATAGATGATCTCTATGGGGATGTTCTCAGCCTCCACCCTCAGAGGTTCCGGCTCCGGGACTGAAAGCTGTATAAGGTCTCCCTCCCTTACCCTGTAGGAGGGCTTCTTCTGACCACCGTTCACTGAGACGAGACCTTCCTCTATGAGCCTTTTTATGTAGCTCCTGGACAGCTCCGGGTAAGCTCTTGAGAGGAAGAGGTCTAAGCGCTCTCCGGAGTTCTCTGGTGAGACTTCAAACTCAAGGGTCTCCGCTATCCTCTTCATCAAGCCTTATCTCTATACTTATCTCCTTTGGCTCCTCCTCAAGGTTAAGGCTTTTTATAAATCCGAGTATCGTTCCCTTGAGAGCCCTCATGGGGAAGTCCTTCAACCTTACCCTCTTTCCGTTCACCTCAAGAACTATCTCCTCCTTC
>WGFS01000202.1 GCA_015492115.1 Aquificaceae bacterium | reverse complement strand
GTATTCAATATAATACAGAGCGAGGAGGGTTAAAAGCAAAATCATAACAAGAGTTCCACTCCCATAGAAGCCTATTCTTTCACCCTCATTTTTGAAATCAGGATAACCTCTTAACAGGTCAGAAAAGTAAGCCACGCTTCCCGCAAGGGCTATAGCTATCCCCTTCCTTATCTCTTTGAACATCACGCTCCGTACTTCTTGAGCCTGTGAGCGTTGGCAAGAAGTAGGTTTATGAGTTTCTGGGCTGGCATTATTCCAAGCTCTCCCTTCAGACACTCCCTCTCGGTAAATCTATCGGATGTTCCACCGAGGACGTAGGGAGAGTGAATGAGCAGTGGGACGGGGTGCCAGGAGTGTCCCTTTATCTTTGATGGTGTGGAGTGGTCCCCTGTTATCGCAAGGACGTCGGGTTTTAGCTCCAGGAACTGGGACAGATGCCTGTCAAAGTCCTCTATAACCGAGACCTTCCCCTCCCAGTTCCCGTCTTCCCCGTAGGAGTCCGTCTTTTTTATGTGGACGAAGAAGAAATCGTAGCTATCCCACACCTTCCTGAGGGTGTCTATCTCGTCCTGTATGGTGTCTCCCTCAAACTCTATGAGGTCCATACCCACAAGGCTCGCAAGCCCCTTGTACATGGGATAGACCGCTATACAGCAGGGCTTAACTCCGAACCTCTCCTCCATCGTAGGGATCTTGGGCTTCTGGGCAAATCCTCTTAAAAGGAGGTAGTTAGCCCTGGGCTCATCCCTGAGTATCTGGGATACCTTCTCTATGAACTTCTTTACAACCTCCGCAACCTTCTGGGCGTTAGGGTTCTTTCCAACCGGTTCTAAAGGTTCCTTACCCACCTCCTGGGGGTCTGTGTCGTTTATCTCGTCGCTACCCTCGGGCAGGTCTTCTGGAAACCTGAGAACTATCGCTACCCTGTGTTCCATGCCGGGGGCTATTATCACCTGAACTCCGTCTATCTCCTTTATGTTCTCCTGTATCTTCTTGGTTATCCTCCTGTTCTGCTCGGTGGGTATCCTTCCTGCCCTTCTGTCCCTTACCACAGGTCTGCCGTTTACATACTCAACGGTGGCGTAGTTCCCCCTTATGGCTATGTCGGTGTGTCTTACCTCAAGTCCGAGCCCGAGAGCTTCAAGGATACCCCTTCCTATCTGATATCTGAGAGGGTCGTATCCGAATATGCCTAAGTGTCCCGGTCCGCTTCCCGGGGTTATGCCGTAGTCCACGGGTATGTGCATGCCGAGGGCAGAGACCTTTGCCAGGGTGTCAAGGTTGGGCGTCCTTGCGAGCTCAAGTTCTGTCTTCCCGTCCTTTGCGGGGAGCCCACCGAGTCCGTCAAGAACCACAAGCAGAATCCTGGTGTCGTTTTGCTCTATCAGTTCCTTTAACACGTCCATAACTTTAGTATGCCACAGCTTTCTCCGTTAAAATGTTCCTCAAGCCCAAAGGAGGTAACGAGTATGAGAAGAGAACTCGGAGGACTGAGCCTCTTACTTCTCGCAGGAGCTGTCTTTGCGGGAGGGTATAAGATACCCGAGCAATCCCTTCGCTCCACCGGAACGGCGGGAGCATACTTCTCCTCCGCTAACGCGCCGGATGCCTCCTACTACAACCCCGCCAACATGAGCTTCATTAAGGACAGCTGGGGGCTGGAAGTTGGGATGAGATACATAGTTCTTCCGAGTATAAAGTTCAGTGGAAGGGTTGTTGACCCTGCGACACGGAGCTTTACATCCAGCCAGAATCTCTCTTCCGAAAGAGAATCCTTTTTTGTCCCCTACCTTCACTACGTTAGTCCAAAGGTGGGTGCCCTCAGGTTCGGCTTTTCCTTTACAACACCCGGAGGGCTTTCCAAGAGCTGGGAAAACAGTATAGCTCAGGCTTACGCGAAGACCTTTCGTCTTGAGGTTTACGAGGCGAGTCTCGCCGTTTCTTATGCTATAAGTGACTCTCTATCAGTAGGTGGCGGTCTGAGGGGTGTTTACTCAAGGGGTGAGGTTGAGTACGCCCACCCGGGAGGAGCTTACAGCGTATCCATGGACGGTGATACCGACATAAAGCCCGGGTTCTTTGCATCCCTGTCCATAAAACCTGTCAAAAACCTTACCCTCTCTACCCTGTACAGATCAAAGGTTGATCTCAAGATAAATGGGAACGCAAGCGGTTATATGGTTACAAATCCGGGACCACCTCCAACCATATACTCCTTCAACACTTCCGGAAGCGTTAAGGTCCCTCTTCCCGCGGAGTGGAGACTGGGAGCTTCATACAGGTTAGGAGCCACGACCTTAGAGCTCACCTACGAGAGGACTTTCTGGTCTGACTACAAGAGGCTGGACTTCAACTTTGCAGATACCACCGTAGAGGGTTCCTTCGGAGATCCGAAACCCAAGGACTGGAAGGATACAAACACCTACCGCCTTGGAGTGATGCACGACTTCAGCGAAAAGCTAACGGGTATGCTCGGTATAGCCTACGACGAGACCCCCGTCCCAGAAAGGACCCTTAACTTTGAACTTCCCGACTCGGACGGCTGGATCTTCTCCCTCGGGAGTATATACAGACCTGAACCAAAGGTGGAGATAGGTGTCGCGTATCTCTATTTCATGAAGAAGGACAGGGACGTGACCAACAACTACATGGACGGGAAGTTTAAGGACATGTCCGCCCACATGCTCACCCTTTCCGTAGCCTACTCCTTCTGAGGAAGGAAAGATGTCTTACAGCTTCCGAAACTTCTACGAGTTTGTAGAAGAGAACGCAAAGCGTTTTTCCAGAAAACCCATCCTCTTTGAAGAGAAGACCACGGTCAGGTGGAAAGAACTCAAGCACTACGTGGACTCCTTCGCCCGATATCTTGAACTGATAGGTGTGAAGAAGGGCGACAACGTGGCGATCCTGATGGGCAACTCCAAGGAGTTTGTAATAGCCTTCCTCGCCGTAGGGAAGCTGGGGGCGGTTCCGGTTCCACTCAACACCTTCCTCAAGAGATCGGAGCTTGAGTACATACTCAAAGACTGCGGGGCAAGGCTCCTCATAACCCAGGGTAAGTTCGCAGATCTCCTGAAGGGTATAGAGGAAAGCACGGAGATAGAGAAGTTCGTCTGGTCTGAGGGTGCACCCACGCTGGACGATAGGAACCTCAGCTTTGAGGAGGGGCTCACCAT
>WGFS01000201.1 GCA_015492115.1 Aquificaceae bacterium | reverse complement strand
GGATAGATATACCCAGCAGGGTGCTGAGGGACAGAGATCTTCACCTTGACCTGATGCACTTTCTCTCCAACGGAGAGAGGGAAAAGAGGTTCAAGTTTGACTTCGTTTGCAGGAAGTTCGGAATAAACACACCCAAGGACATCATAGACGGAACAAGGGTTGCGGAAGAGTTCTACAGAGGGGATTACGAGACGATAGCCCTCTACAACTTCAAGGACAGCGTAGCCTTAGCCCAGCTTTACCAGAGGTTGAGAAAGTATATAGGGGAGGAGCACATCCCCGAGGAGTTGCCCACGGAGAGACAGCTCAGCTACCTCATTGACCTGATAAGCGAAGCTACGGGAACGAGCAGGGAGACGATAGAGGGGATCTTAAAGGAGCTGAGTGAGGGGGAGGTCATGACCAGAAGAAACGCCTCCATTATCATAGACCTCTTCAAGAGGATAAGGGGCTTACCCTTCTGATCACCTGTAGAGCCCTCTCTCCTCTATGTACTTTCTAACCTTATCAGGAACGAGGCAGTATATGCTCTTGCCCTCCTTGACCCTCCTCCTTATCTCCGTAGCAGAGACATCTATCCTCCTCACCGAGAGGAGAACCAGGTTGTCCCCCTCCACGAGCTGGGGGAACCTCTCCCTAATATAGTCCCTCACCTCACCGAGCTTCCCTTCCCTGTCAACAACGACCATGTTCGTGAGCTCAATAACCCTCTCGGGTTCTCTCCAGAGGTGGAGCTTGAGGATGCTGTCCGCACCAAGGACGAGAAAGGGCTTCTCTCCAAGCTTAGGCACCAGGTACTCAAGGGTCTCAACGGTGTAGGATATTCCTCCCTTCCTGATCTCGTAGTCCTCTATCTCAAAACCTTCCTCTTCCCCAACCGCAAGCCTGAGCATGTTCATCCTGTCCTCAGGACTCGCCCTGTGCCTCTCCTTCAGAGGGGCGTGGTGGGCGGGCACGAAAACGACCTTTCTGGCGTTCAGCCTCTCTCTGACGTCTCTCGCTATTATCAGGTGCCCTATGTGAACAGGGTCAAAGCTCCCTCCAAAGAGAACAAACATGCTTGAATATTATATGGACAATGTCCCTGAGAAACAGGCTGATACTGACCATCTTCACGGTATCCTCTCTCCTCCTCCTGATAACTGTGCTCACGTTCTTCTTTATTGCGAAACACCATATAGATAGAAACGTTGAGACCACATACAAGAGCGTTGTAAGAAGCTTCACCTTTATACAGAGGGCTATAGCGAGAGGTGCGGATGATACGATAATTGAGTTCCATGACTGCAGGGTTAAGAGGGCAAACACATACATAACGCTAACCGAAAAGGGTCTGGTTATAGGGAGGGTGGAGGACTGCAGGCTCTACGGAACGAGTTTTCTGAAAGCTGTGGATTTCACCGCCAAGGTAAACGAGCTCAGCTGGTTTATCGTTTACGACAGGGACATACTTGAGAGGCTCTCGGAGAAAAAACCCGAGTTCTTTGACAGGTTCATAAACCACAGGGTAGTTCTGGGTAGTTTCGTAGTTGAGGGTAATTACGACGCAGATATACTAAGAGAAGTTCAGAAACCCACAGGTTACAAGCTCGTAAACCGTTTCCGAACACTTGTGATAGACGTACCCATTGTTATTGACAACTCCGTACCTGTGGGGAGGGTTGTGTTCGTAAAGGACTTCTCCAAAACGCTGAAGGATATACTCTCAACCTTAACCATATTCCTCGTTTACACCTTTATCCTAGTTGTAACTCTCTCCGTCATACTCTACGTACTCTTCAACAGGCTTGTGAGAGACATAACGATGCTCAAGGACATGGCTTACAAGTTTAAGGAGCTTGACTTCTCGGACATACCAAAGCTGAACGAGCATATAAGGAAGGACAAGACGAGGGACGAGCTCTTTACACTGAAGAGGTCAGTCCTCACCATGGCTCAGGAGCTGGAGGAGTACATAAACCAGCTGAAGAGTGAGAAGGAGAAGTTTGAGGAGCTCGCCTACACAGACCCACTGACAGGATTGAACAACCGCAGGTTCTTCATTGAGAACGCAAAGACCATAATTGACCTCAGCAGGAGATACGGGGAGCCTGTATCCTTACTACTGCTTGATGTTGACAACTTCAAGAGGATAAACGACGAGTACGGGCACGACGTGGGTGACCTTGTTCTGAAGAAGCTGGCTGAGGTTATAAACAAGAACATAAGGTCTTCGGATCTGCCCGCAAGGTTTGGAGGGGAAGAGTTCGTTGTCCTCCTGCCAAGAACCGACGAGAAGGGAGCTGTTATGGTAGCGGAGAGGATAAGGCAGGACTTCAGGAACTCAAGCGTTCAGGTTAACGGGAAGGAGGTCTGGACGAGCGTGAGCATCGGGGTTGCCTCCCTCGGAGAGGGAGAGGATCTGGATACACTCATAAAG
>WGFS01000200.1 GCA_015492115.1 Aquificaceae bacterium | reverse complement strand
GCTGAGAACATACCGCCAGGCGGTCCTTTCATAGTCGCCTCCAACCACAGGAGCCACCTTGACCCGCCCGTTCTTAACTCTGCCTTCCCTGAACCTCTCGTCTTTCTCGCAAAGGAGGAGCTATTCAAACCGCCCCTCGGATGGTTCATAAGGCACATGAGGGCTGTTCCCATAAAGAGGGGTTCTGGAGATGTGGACACACTGGAGATGACCCTTGATCTCCTCCACAGAGGGTGCCACATCGCCATATTTCCGGAGGGAACGAGGGCAAAGCCGGGGGAGTTCCTCAGACCTAAGCCCGGCGTTGGCTTGCTGGCTGTCAAGAGCGGTGCTCCGGTGGTTCCAGTTCTCATAGAGGGAACCGACAGGGTGTTCCCTAAGGGAGAGAAGTTCCCAAAACCTGGGCACCCCATAGATGTCAGGATAGGAAAGCCGAAGGTTTACCGTGCCTACGAGGATAACCTGAAGGGTTACAGGAAGGCTTCCCTGGACATAATGGAGGAGATCAAGAAACTGCTTCCTCCTCGTCCTTCATGAGCTTGTAGATTATCGCATCCCTGAGTGCTATCCAGGATGCCTCTATAACGTTTTCTGATACACCCACCGTCCCCCACTTCCTCCTCTCATCTCCGGATTCTATGAGAACCCTAACCTTGGCGGAGGTTCCCGCTGACTCGTTTATTATCCTGACCTTGTAGTCTATGAGTTGCATCTCCTTAAGAGTTGGGTAGAACTCCTCAAGAGCCTTCCTCAGGGCTCTGTCCAGGGCGCTCACAGGTCCGTTCCCGAGTGCCGCGGTGTGCTCGTCCACCCCTTCCACGCCCAGGCGAACGGTCGCCTCCGAGGTGGGAAGGTCGTCGTCTCTGCGTTTCGCTATCAGAACCCTGTAGGCGTCAAAGTCAAAGTAGTCCTTCACAAGACCAAAGTGCCTCTTGCAGAGGAGTTCCAGAGAAGCCTCAGCCGCCTCAAAGTGGTAGCCTTCGTTCTCAAGCTCCTTTATCTTCTCTACGAGCTTCAGAAGTTCGGGGGACTTCTCATCCACCTCTATGCCGAACTCTCTGAGCTTGTACAGGAGGTTGCTCCTGCCCGCGAGGTCGGAGACGGTTATCTTCCTCTTATTGCCCACGAGTTCGGGGTCTATGTGTTCATAGGTCATGGACTTCTTCATTACCGCGGAGGCGTGGACTCCTCCCTTGTGGGCGAAGGCGCTCTCCCCTACATAGGGCATGTTCCTTGGAAGGGGCATGTTGGAGAGCTCAGCAACGAACCTCGCCAGCTCGGTCAGTCTCTTCATGTTCTCGGGAGGTATGACCTCGTAACCGAGCTTGAGCTGGAGGTTGGGAATTATTGAGCAGAGGTTGGCGTTCCCCGTCCTCTCCCCTATACCGTTTATAGTCCCGTGAACCTGCCTCGCACCCGCGAGAACCGCCATTAGGGAGTTGGCGACCGCTGTCTCAGAGTCGTTGTGGGCGTGTATGCCTATCTTTGTGTCGGGGAACCTCTCCCTCACCTTCTGGGTTATCTCATAGATCTCGTGGGGGAGCTTCCCACCGTTGGTATCGCAGAGAACCACCCAGTCCGCACCTCCCCTTACCGCGGAGTCTATGACAGCCATGGCATAGTCAGGGTTTGAGTTAAAGCCGTCAAAGAAGTGCTCCGCATCAAATATCACCTCTTCCACGTATTTTTTCAAGAACTCTACCGATTCATAGACCATCTCAAGGTTCTCGTCCAGACTCGTCTTCAGGGCGTCGGTGACGTGAAGATCCCAGCTCTTGCCGAATATGGTTATGGCTGGGACACCCGTCTTTATGAGGGCTTCTATCTGCCTGTCCTCCTTCACCCTCTTTCCGGGCTTCCTCGTGGAGCCGAAGGCGACCGGTTTTGCGTGGGAGAACTTGATCTTCTTTATCTTCTGAAAGAAGAGGTTGTCCTTGGGATTGGCGTAGGGCCATCCTCCCTCTATGTAATCTATACCAAACTCGTCAAGCTTCTGGGCTATCCTCAGCTTGTCCTCAAGGGAGAAGTTCACCCCCTCCGCCTGAGAGCCGTCTCTGAGCGTTGTGTCGTAGGTGTACACCTTTTCCATAGTTGATAATAATAGACTATTCCTCCCTCCTTTCAATCAGATCTTCAAAGCTCCTGAGCGGGCACGCTGGACACCGTTGGATAGGGTGTAAGGCTGTAAATTTCACCACGTGAAACCACCTGTCCCATTAATATGTTTTCTATGAGGATAGGAGGGCTACTCCTCGCACTCTTTCTCTTCTCAGCTTTATCTAAAGCTGGTGAGTACCTCGTAAGGACGGAAGACCCCACGAAGGTTCCCGGCAGGATCATCAGGAAGGTTGACAGGAACACCTACCTCGTTGAGCTTGAGGACAGACTTGTGTCCGGTCTCAGGAGTCACGCCGAAGGCGTCCTTATAGAGAGAAATTACAGGCTCAGGGCACTGCAAACTCCAGACGACCCGTGCCTGAGCTACAGGTGGGATCTTGACTTCATAAGGGCTTACTCCGCATGGGATCTCAACACGGGTTCGGACACGGTTTACGTCGCTGTTCTTGACTCGGGGGTGGACTACAACAATCCAGACCTTAGGGACAACCTCTGGTTGAATACGGGAGAGAACTGCACTAACGGTGTGGACGACGATGGGAACGGTTACGTTGACGACTGCTACGGGGTGAACCTTCTCTGCTACCCGCAGGGTAATTACGACCCGAATGCTCCCGGGTGCAACAGACCTGACGCGATGGACGACAACGGACACGGGACCTCCGTCGCGAGCGTGGTGGGTGCTGTGGGAAACAACAGCATTCTTATAACGGGCGTGAACTGGAGGGTGAAGATAGTGCCCTGTAAGTTCCTTGACTCCTCCGGAGGAGGAGACATAGCGGGAGAGATAGGGTGTCTGAACTACATCCTTGACCTAAAACGCAAGAGAGGTCTGAACATAGTTGCTGTGAACGCAAGCTACGGAGCGGTCTATCCCGATAGCCAGATACAGAAGGACAAGATAGGTGAGCTCGCCAAGGAAGGTATCCTCTACGTGACCGCTGGGGGGAACGAAAACCTCAACAACGACGAGGTATCCATGAACCCCTGCAACTACGACCTCGGAAACATGCTCTGCGTGGGCGCTGTCAACAGCTCGGGGGAGAGGTCCTGGTTCTCCAATTATGGCTTCAACAAGGTCAAGGTGTCCGCTCCCGGAGAGGGGATAGTTACCCTCCAGGCAGGGAACACGGGAACGAGATGCACAGATCTCGTCTCTGAGTCAGGAACTTCTCTCGCGACGCCCTTCATAACGGGTGCGGTCGCCCTTCTGAAGAGCTCAAACCCTTCTCTCAACTACTCTCAGGTCAGGCAGAGGATACTCACTACGGGAAAGAACAACATATCCCTATCGGGTCAGACCTACACCTGCAACATCCTTGACCTTTACTCCCTCCTGACCAACGAGGTTTCACCCAAGGTCTGCGCCTCCACCCTATCTCTGAGCTGGGGGAACGTCTCCACCTGCGAAACCACAACGAAGGAGTTCAGAGTAAGGAACACGGGAAACAGCGGTGTTCAGGTCACGAGCGTGAGGGTTGAGGGCAACGGGTTCTATATCTCAAAGGACGAGTGTTCTGGTAGGAGCCTGAACACCTTTGAGGAGTGCAGGGTTTTGGTCGCCTTCTCTCCCGGGGACGCCGGAGATTACGCGGGCAAACTCTACGTGAGCTTTTCCGATTCTGGGCTGAACTTCAGCGTCAGCCTGTCCGCAAGAAGTG
>WGFS01000199.1 GCA_015492115.1 Aquificaceae bacterium | reverse complement strand
GTATGCTCGGAGAGGAGAAAGATGTCCTACTCACCCTTGACGTAGGGGTGCAGAACATCCTGGAGAAACTGAGGAATGATATAGTCCGCAGGTGGAGACCCAAGAGGGTCTCTATACTTCTTCTTGACCTTTCCAACGGTTATATACTCGGTCTTGCTACTTACCCCTACTTTGATCCAAACAGGTTTACCAGATACCCTCCCGAAAAGAGAAGAAACTTTGCCATAACGGACGTCTTTGAGCCTGGCTCAATAATGAAGCCCTTCTTTATAGCCTGGGCACTGGAGAAGGGATACATAACCACAAACTTCTGGGTAAACACAGGTAAGGGAAGGGTAAAGGTTTACGACAGGTACGTTAGAGACCCTGAGCGCCTTGGAACTATAATCCTAAGGGATGTTCTCGTTTACTCTTCAAACATAGGAACGATAGAGGTCGCCAAGCATCTGAAGAAAGAGGACGTGGAGGAGCTCCTTGAAGCCTTCCACATGCACAAGCGCTTTGGGATATTCCCCGGAGAGGCGAACCCTCAGATACCCGATTTTGACTACCCCGCAAACATACTTTACTCCTCCATAGGACAGGGGATAGCGCTCAACACTCTGAACATAGCGGTAGCCTTCGGGGGACTTGCGACAGGAAGGGTTCTTATACCCCACATAGTTAAGGAGATAGTTTCCTCAGATGGCAAGGTTGTGTACAGGGCTGAGCCCAAAGTGTGGAGGGAGAGAGTTTTATCCGCCAAGACCCTTAGATGGTTGCACAGGACTCTAACCAAGGTGGTTGAGTACGGTACGGGTAAAAAGGCACGCTCCAGATACTTCACCATAGCAGGTAAGACGGGAACCTCTCAGAAGTTTGACTTTAAGCTGGGCAGGTACTCAAGGGATAAGGTCGTCACCTACTTTGCAGGTTTTTTCCCTGCGACCGATCCTAAGTTCGTTGCGGTGATAGTGGTGGACGAGCCAAAGGGTAGGAAGCTCTACGGAGGTGAGGTAAGCGCTCCCTACTTTCGCAAGCTTGCCGAACAGGTCGCCTTCTATTACGGGCTAAAACCCGACAAGCGCAAGAAGTGAGCTCCTTTCCTCCTCGGAGAGGGATAATCCCCCATGTCTCTTTATACAAACGGGCTGAAAGCCCGTCATCTCATACACTATGCGGGGATTCGTTCTCTCGGAGACGTCCTCTCCCGTGAAGCCGTTTAGGACTATACCGAGGATCTTCAGAGACATGCTTCTGGCGTAGTGCCAGGTTAGATAGGTGTGGTTCAACGTTCCGAGCCCTGCCCTCCCAACTATTATGATGGGAAGTCCCCAGTCCTTAGCGAGGTCTGCGTAAGTGTAGTTTTCCTTTAAGGGAACAGCTATCCCCCCAGCTCCCTCCACGAGGAGAACCTCGTATCTCTCTCTCAGAAGGAAGAAATGCTCCCTGAGCTCCTCAAGGGAGAAGCTTTTTTCCTCCTCTATCTCCGCCGGGTAGGGTGCCAGGGGCAATGAGAAGCTCACGGGGACAACCTCCTCTATGGGCTGTCCAGTCGCGCTCGCGAGGAGCCTACCATCCTCGGGCACGTCTCTTACATACGTCTCCACAGGTTTAAAACAGCCCACCTTCACGCCTCTTTCTTTAAGGGCTAACGCGAGGCTGTAGGTTATGAACGTCTTTCCAACGCCCGTGTCCGTTCCCGTTATCAGGATGGCAGGCATGCTAAGTAGGATATACTAATCCGATGATACCGCTCCTGCTGTTTCTACCACTCCTTGCCTTCTCCTCTGGGTTCGTCTTCTTTGAAAAGAGCTCCTTTGAACGTTTCATTGATGAAGCTGGGAGAGCGAGAGTTGTCTACCTCGGTGATATACACGACAGGAAGGATGTGCATGAGTTCCAGCTGAAGGTACTGAGAGAACTCAGGAGAAAAGGGTACAGGATCGTGGTGCTCATGGAGGCTTTCCAGCAACCCTTTCAGGATGCTCTGGACGAGTATGTGGAGGGCGAGATAGACGAGAAGGAGATGCTTGAGAGGACTGAGTACAGGAAGAGATGGCGCTTTGACAGAGAGCTTTACTCCCCGATCTGGAGGTTTGTGAGGGAAAACCATGTGAAACTTGTAGCGCTTAACATACCCTCCGAGCTACTCAGGGATATAAGAAAGAAGGGGCTTGAAAATGTAAAGAGCAGATACCTTCCCAGAAGGCTCATGCCCTTTCGGAGAAGGCACAGAGAGTTCCTACTGAGGGCTATGGGTGAGCACAGAAAGGTGGTGAAGAAGAACTTCTTTGATATACAGCTCGCCTGGGATATGGGGATGGCTTACAAGGTGGCTAAGACCGCTCTCGCCTATCCAGAGTCCAAGCTCGTGGTTATTGTGGGCTCAGGGCACGTCTGGAGAGGATATGGAATCCCAGAGAGGGTGAACTTCCTTGTTGGAGAACTCCCCCAGCTTGTGAGCTACGTGGACGAGGATGAGATTCACTTCCTGTTCTCAAAGGACTTCTCAAGGGAGAGCTCATCAACGAACTCAAGAAGGGAGCCAAACTGAAGACCGTAGGAAACCCGGGTAGTCTTTACAGATGGGAACCTGTCCTTGAGAAGCTTTATTAGGTAGTTTGCGGTAGCCTCACCCTCTGCGTTCGGGTTTGTTGCGATTATGACCTCCCTTACCCTGTTCTTCTCTATCCTCTCAAGGAGCTTGTCTATGGTCAGATCCTGGGGGGACACACCTTCAAGAGGGGCTATCCTGCCCCGGAGAACGTGGTAAACTCCTCTGTATCTCTCAAGCCTCTCTATGGCGTAGGCATCCTGTGACTCCTCAACCACACAGATGAACCTTTTACTCCTCTTTGAGTCCGAACATATAGCGCACACTTCCCTGTCGGTTATGAGGTAGCACTCCTTACAGGGTTTGAGCTTTTCACTTGCTTCCGTAAGTGCTGACACAACCTTCTTCCTCTCCTCAGGGCTCACCTTCAGGAGGTTATATACGAGCCTGCTCGCTCCCCTCTCTCCGTAGGTTGGTATCTTTCTCACGTTTTCAAGGGCGAGCCTGAGGGGTTCTGGAAATACGTCCTCAAAAGCCAAGCCCCAAGCCTCCTAAGAGACCTCCGAACCTCCTGTTGAACTCTTCCTTTGCTATGTCCCTTGATATATCCTGTGCCTGATTTATTAAGTTTATGAGTACAGGTTTAAGCCTGTTCCAGTCTTTCCTGAGCTCCTCGTCCTTAACGTCTATATCAACGACCTCACCCAGTCCGTTGAACACGAGCTCAACCCCTTCCTTCTCCAGTATCTCCTTTCTTAGCCGGAGGCTCTCTTTAACCTCCTCAAATCCCTGTTGAAAGTTCTTGAGTTGCTTGACCATATCGTATATGTTCATAGAAACCTCCTGTCAAGGGTCTTCTTTACCTCGTACACTCTCTGAAGGGTTGTCGCAAACCCCCCTATGGAGATTATGAGGAGTGCAAGAGGCACGAGCTCAAACACTATTCCCAGAAGGAGGACTACCCACCTCTCCGTTCTCTCAAAGAGCCCGCCTATACCGTAAACACCCAGAGCCTCCGCACGTGCTCTTGTGTAACTCACACCGTATGAGGCTATAAGTGCAAGGAAGGACAGTAGAACCCCCACAGCTTCCCCCTCGGCTCCGAAGAGAATGGCAAGTGCAAGGAAGGGGAGAGCATCGGAGAATCTGTCAACCGTTGAGTCAAGGAAAGCTCCGAAGTCAGACTCAAGCCCAAGCCTTCTGGCGACAGCCCCGTCAACCGCATCAAGAAGGGCACCCATGCTCATAAACAGGAAGGCAGGGATGTTCATGTGGTAGTAGAGCATGATAGAGCCAAGGGCTATCAAACCAAAACCTGTGAAGGTTATAGCGTTTGGATGGACACCCTTAGTGGACAGGAAGTCCACGATCGGAGATATAGACCTCTCAAAGTAAGGTTTAAACTCCCTGCTGACAAAACTCATTTAAGAATAGTATATGCTAATAGGTCATGAGGAGGCTTCTCTCTATTGAAAACCTCACTCTCCTTGCGATTCTGGTAGGAGTTCTTTCCGGCATTTATGCTCCAGGACTGATGCTGAAGCTTAGGATACTTGGGGACATCTTCATAAGCCTGCTCAAGATGATAATAGTTCCCTTGGTCTTCACCTCGGTGTTTATAGCTATGCTCGGTCTCGGAGATGTCGCAAAGTTCAGAGACCTTGGACTGAAGACCATAGCCTATTACGTGACCACCACCGCTCTGGCGGTGCTTGTGGGACTCGTCCTCGTGAACCTGATTGAACCCGGGAAGGGAAATGAGGTTGTCCACCACGGTGCAGGGATTCCGAAGGTCAGGGAGCTTACCTTTGAAGATGTCATTTGGAGCATAATTCCAACCAATCCTCTGAAGAGCTTCACTGAGGGGAAGGTTCTGCAGATAATATTCTTTGCGATCTTGCTCGGACTTGCTACCCTTGCCATATCTAAGGATAAGATGAGGCATGTCTTTAACTTCTTTGATGGGCTCAACGATGGGCTCATAAACCTGACGAGGTGGGTGATAAAGCTCACTCCTGTTGGTGTTTTTGCCCTCGTGGGTTTTATGGTTGCCAACATGGGGGTGGAGGTTCTTTTCTCCCTGTGGAAGTATGCCCTTACAGTTGTCCTCGGTCTCTCCATACACGCCTTCTTTACACTACCCCTCCTGGGCTTCGTGTTTGGAGGTTACAACCCCTACAGGTACTTTTTAAAGGTCAGGGAGGCACCGCTCCTTGCCTTTTCAACAGCATCCAGCGCAGCGACCCTTCCGGTTTCCATGCAGGTTGCAGAGGAGAGGGGCAACGTTAGGAAAGAAACCGCAGGATTTGTCCTTCCCCTGGGAGCTACGATAAATATGGACGGAACAGCCCTCTATGAATCGGTTGCGGCAGTCTTCATAGCGAACGTTTACGGTGTGGATCTCGGTATATCTCAGATGGTGATGATATTCCTCACCGCTACCCTTGCCTCCATAGGTGCAGCGGCAATACCCGGCGCAGGGCTTGTCATGCTCACCCTCGTACTCAGCTCGGTCGGAGTACCTCTTGAGGGTATAGGGCTGATAATAGCGGTTGACAGGTTCCTGGATATGCTCAGAACCGCTGTAAACGTGTGGGGAGACCTAAACGGTGCAAGAATAATAGACAGGTTTGTGAGATGAAAACTCCACGGAGGATGAGGTAATAGACGAACATTACCTGTATGTTAAAATAACTTTCCTGTAAATGCTGAAGCTCATAATAGTGAGACATGCGGAGAGCCAATGGAATCCCCTCGGGCGCTATCAGGGTCTCCTGGACCCGGAGCTCACCGATAGGGGTAGGTCTCAGGCGGAAGCCCTCGCCCACGAGCTCAGGAGAGAGGGGATAACCAGAATATACTCCTCTCCTCTAAAGAGGACTTATCATACAGCCAAGATACTCTCTGACAAACTTGGGGTTCCTCTCTACAGAGAGGAGAGGGTTATAGAGATAGACCACGGCAACTGGTCTGGCATGCTCGTTGATGAGGTCAGAGAGAAGTATCCAGAGGAGTTTGAGCTGTGGCTGAAGGAGCCACACAGGGTCAGGTTTGAAGGTGGTGAGAGCCTTGAGGACGTGTTTAAAAGGGTTAAGGACTTTCTGGACTTCGTCAGGGAAAAGCACAGGGACGAGACCATAGCGGTTGTATCCCACACCGTTCCTATAAGGTGCATGTACTGTGCCCTCCTGGACATAGACCTCTCCAGGTTCTGGGGCTTTGGTTGTGACAACGCTTCCTACTCGGTAGCGTTGATGGAGGATGAAAGGAACGTCCTTCAGAAGCTGAATATAACCTGTCATCTGGGGGAGTTGTATGTGGAAGCCCACAAAGCTCTTTAGTCTCTTACTTCTTCTGATAGCTGTATCTCTCGGAGAGAGTCTGAAGGAGAGCATAAGCCTGAGGGTGAAGGTTATCGGGAGGGTTGTTGAGGAAAAACCATATCTTTTACCTCCGAAGAAACTGTCCCTTAGGAAGGGTGTGTCTTACCTTGACCTGTCCGGGGAAGTTCTGGAGCCTCCCAGGACAGTAGAGGAGCCCAGGATAACGCTTCCCAAGAGTGGTGGGGGATGTGGAGAGCCAAAGGACAAGGCTTACTACAGAGCTGGGATCAGATACTACCTGGAGGGAAAGCTGAAGAAGGCTGAGAGCAGATTTTTAGACGTCCTCTCACTCCAGAGCTCCGCCTTCACTCCCCAGTCCGAGTACATGCTCGGTCTCATATACGCGAAGACGAACAGGGAGGAAGACGCCCTGAAGTTCTTTGAGAGCTCCTGCTCTGCCCAGCACCCCTTTAAACAGCCAGCCTGCGAGTCCCTCTACGCCCTTGAGTTCAGGTTAAAGGGTGAGCCCGTTCCTGCGGAAACCCCGGAGCTGTGGAAGGCGGTTTACGAGATAAAAAGCACCGGGGAGGCAAATCCTCCCGGGTGTAAAGATGTGGTCTTCAGAAGATACTGCGAATATGTAAACGATTTCATAGAAGGTAATATTAACGATGAGTACAGGGAGAGCACCGAGCTCAGGAAAGGGATACTCCTCCTGAAGGAGGGGGACTTAGGTGATGCAAAGCTGATATTCAAGAAGTACAACAGGCACCTTGACAGATACAGGGATATAGCCCTCTACTATCTCGGGGTTATCGCCTTCAAGGAAGGGAAGACAAAAGAGGCTTACAAGATAGCCTCCCTTCTGGAGATATCCAACAGGGAGTATGCTCAGAACCTTTATCTCATGCTCTCCGGTGCGGACGTTCTTCTCTCAAAGATAGCCTATGAGGTTACAGGCTCAAAGGAAGCCCTAAGAAGTGCAGGGATACACTCCTACAACAGGGGTGAGTATGGGCTGGCTTACGCGGAGCTGACCAGATCTGGCGAGCACCTCCTGGCAGGATACTCGGCGATAATGGAGGGAGACTACGGGAGAGCTTACGAATCTCTGAGGAAGGTGAAGAATAGAGATAAAGACTACTACCTGTGGCTACTGGAGGTCCTCTACTGGCTGGGGAAGGACGAGGAGATGGACAGGGTTCTCTCCGAGATAAAGGACAGGTATCCGGAGCTTTACCGGGAGTACAGGGGCTGGCTCGCCTTCAAAAGGGAGAAGTGGGACGTAGCCTACAAACTCTTCAAAGACCCCTACCACAAGGCTCTCGCCCTCTTCAATGCGGGCAGGTATTCTGAGGTCATCAAAACCCTTGGAGATGCCAGAGACCTTAAGAGCAGGCTCCTGAAGGCAAAGTCCGCCATATCCTTAGGGAAGGGTGCCCTTGCGAGAAAGTTCCTGACAGACGAAACAGGTGAGGAGATATACCTGACGGGTATGAGCTTCTTTATAGAGGGAAATTACAGAAAAGCTGTAACTTACTTTGAAAAGCTCCTTGAGAGGGGAGAGTTCAAGAGTAAGGCCATTCTGAGGATCGCGGACTCCTACTACAACCTCGGCAACTACGAAAGGGCTAAAGAACTCTACAAGGAGATACTCACCTTCTATCCAGATTCCCAGGAAGCTCTGGATGCAACCCTCGCCCTCGCTCAGATAGAGCTCCAAAAACCGACAAAGGATTTAGAGAGACTCGTAAGAGACTTTGAGAGGAAGTTTCCCGGCTCTCCCATGATAACCGATCTGAAGTACCAGCTTGCGAACCTCTACATAAAGGAAGACAGGAAGGATGAGGCAAAAAGGATTCTTGAGAAGCTCCGGGAGGAAAGACCTTACAGGGTCAAAGCCCTCATAAAGCTGGCTGAGATTGAGGAAGACCCTGAGAAAAAGGAAGAGCTCCTCAAGGAAGCCATCCTGAAGGGGAGTGGAGAGGACAAGGAGAGGGCTACGGGGATGCTTATGAGCCTGTACCTTGAGAAGAAGGAGTTTGAGAAGCTGGCGGACTTCCTCAGGAAAGGAGACTTTGACGACAGGAAGAAAGCCCTGTCCATATACATCTCCGAGAATATAGAGAAAGCCATAGAGCTCTTTGACGAGCTGATTAAAGAGAACCCTGAGGACGAGGAGCTGAAGGCAAAAGCTCTTGAGCTTTACGACAAGACGAAGGGAAAGAAGTATCTGAAGATAGCGAAGGACAGTCAGAACCCGAGGGTAAAAGCAAGGGCGCTCTACTTACTGGGTATCATAGAGAAGAAGAGAGACAGGAAGAAAGCCCTTGAACACTTCGTTGAGGTGGTTCTCTCAGCCAAAGGGGTTCAGCCCTACTTCAACAGGAGCATCCTTGAAGCTGTGGATATACTCCTCTCTATGAAAGCGAGGAAGGATGCTTCCTGCCTTCTTGCCAAACTTGACCCCCATTATCTAACCAAGAGGGATGCAAAAAAGGTTAAGATATTGAAAAAGAAGCTTCCAAAGTGTGAGGTGAAGAAGTGATGGAGGGAGCGTTCGGTCAGATACTTGAGCTTATAAGGAAGGGCGGGATAGTGATGTACCCGCTGATAATCCTCTCTATTCTCTCCTGGGTTTACATAATTGAGAGGGTTATAAATCTGAGGGCTAACCTCTTTCTGCCTGCTAACCTCAACGAGATAAAGTTACTCCTGCAGAAGATGGACTTTGACAGTGCGTACAAGGTTCTGTCCCTCAACAGGGACACCTTCTCCCGTGCCCTGAGGGAGGTCCTCGGGGAGTACCTGAAGGGGAACAGAAACAGAGCTGAACTCTCAACCCTGATGGAGAGGGAGCTATCCGCAGTTGTGCCTGCGGTTGAGAAGAATCTCATGCTCCTCTCAGCCATAGCGTCCATATCCCCCCTCCTTGGACTTTTCGGGACGATAACCGGTCTAATAAAGGTCTTCTCCGCATACGCGTCCGTTCAGACTGAGGAGGCTCTCAGACTGCTCGCGTCTGGCATAGGTGAGGCTCTGACCGCGGCGGCTACCGGTCTCATAGTTGCCATACCCGCCCTCTTTGCCTACTGGGTATTCAGAAATCTGGGAAACGACATAATAGATAAGCTTGAGAAGGAAGCACGGGAGATACTTGACCTTTTGGAGTGATGGATGAATCTCAGGAGGAGAGCACGCTTTGGAGCGGATGAGAGGGCTTACATAGATGTCGTGCCCCTCGTTGACACCCTGCTTGCGGTCTTCCTCTTCCTCGCGGTTCTTGCCTTCCAGTCCCCTTTGACCTTCATAGCGGTCAAGCTACCTGAGGCGGAGAAGGGAGAGAGCCAGAGGATAAGGGCTGCGAGAGTCCAGATAACCAAGAACGGAGCTTTCCTTCTTGAGGGAAAACCTGTGGACTTGAAGACCATTGAGAAGTTCCTTACCGACAGGAAGCCCTCCTATCTCATAATTGAGGGTGACGAGGATACACGTCACAAGTTCGTTGTATATGTTATGGACGTCGCCAAGAAGGCTGGCGTGGAGAACGTTATAATAGCGGTTCGTAAGAAGCGTTAAGCATGTTCTTCCTCAAGAAGTTTATCTCCTACCTCATACTCCCCCCAGGCATATTCATAGCCCTCTTCGTGTTCATAGCCGTCCTCAGCAGGAAGAGAAAGCTCGTTTACCTGCCGGCCCTTGCAGGTGCCCTCACCCTCTACCTCATATCCATTGAACCCTTTAAGGACGTTCTCTTCTATCCCCTTGAAGCTCCCTTCAAGGTGCCTAAAGTAGTTAAGGGTGACGTGATAGTGGTTCTCGGAGGGGGAGCTTACAACTCTGGCTATCTGAAGGCAAGCTCCTACAAGAGACTCATAACCGCTTTCTTGCTTCACAGAAAGAGCGGAAAACCCCTCGTTCTTTCGGGGGGTGCTGCAATAGGTACCATACCCGAGGCGAAGGTGATGAGGGAGCTCCTCCTTGAATTCGGTGTTGATGAGAGGGATATATACGCGGATCTGAAGAGCAGGGACACCTTTGAAAACGCGAAGTACGTCAGGCTGATATGCGAGAGGATAGGTTGCAGGAGCATAACCCTCGTTACCTCAGCCTTTCACATGCGCAGGGCTCTCATGGTCTTCAGGAAAACAGGACTTGAAATTCAGCCCTACCCAACGGACTTCAAGTTTGAAGGCAGGTACAACCTCTACAGCATCTTTCCCAAATACAGCGTCTTCTACGACTCCTCCATAGCCATAAGGGAGTACATAGGTCTCCTCTTCTACAGCCTCTACTACTGAAAGACCAACAGGTTGTCCCTGTGGATCACTTCCTCCTTGCTTGTATTCAGAACCTCCTTTACCCTACTTCCCCTGAGACCCTTTACTTTCTCAAGTTCTTCCCTTGAGAAGTTCACTCTCCCCTTACCGACAACTATGCCTTCAGGATTCATAACGCTGACCACATCTCCTGCGGAGAAGTTTCCCTCAACCCTCACAACCCCGGCAGGGAGTAAGCTCTTTCCTCCTTTCAGAGCCTCCACAGCCCCCCAGTCTACGACGACCGCACCCTTGGGCTCTTCTATCATGGCTATGGACTTCAACTTCTTCCTGAGCCTCCTCTGGGTAGGTTTGAAGAGCGTCCCACGGGTCTTTAACTCCCGCAGGGACACGAGGTCTTCCCCCTTACCGGTGATAATTACGGGAATTCCTATGGAGATAGCCAGTCTCGTAGCCTCAAGCTTGCTCCTCATTCCTCCGCTCCCAAACTCGCTCCCGGTTCCCTTCACGAGTCTGAACGCCTTTTCCATGTCCTCAACCTCTGGAACGATCCTTCCCTCTTCGTCAAGCAGACCTCCCGCACTTGAGAGGATCACGAGGAGGTCAGCCTTCAGCATGTAGCTCACGTAAACCGACAGGAAGTCGTTGTCCCCGAAAACGAGCTCGCTGACCGCAACCGTGTCGTTCTCATTGACAACGGGTGTTACACCGAGCTCAAGGATCTTCTCCAGGGTGTTCTGGGCGTTCAGGAACCTGTCCTCGTTCCCCTTTCTGAATATGTCGTTGGTGAGAAGAACCTGGGCGACCGTCAGCCCGTAGTTGGAGAAAACGGTGTCGTAGAGGTGCATGAGGTAAGCCTGCCCCGTTCCCGCCAGAGCCTGTCTGAGGGTCAGTTCCGTGGGCTTCTGTTCGTAGCCGAGCTTCTTAGCACCGCAGAGCACAGCTCCGGAGGACACAACAACAACCTCGTCCCCTTTCTCCCTCAGCTCCTTCACGGATTCTGCCAGCTTCGCTATGAACTTAAGGTCTATGTCCTTCCTCTCTGTCTGAAGCAGGTTTGAACCCACCTTGAAGACTATCCTCATCTCAGAACCTCAAAGAGTTTGAGGAAGAAGAGAACCATCCTTTCAAGCTCATCAACGCTTATGCTCTCCCTCTCCGTGTGGCTGTCCTTCAGACTCCCGCACCCGAACACCACACAGCTGTACCCCGCCCTGTGGAAGTTGGCCGCGTCCGTCCATGAGGGCATGGTTCCGAGCTTCGGTTTCTCTCCAAGAGCTCCTTCGTAAGCCTCCACCAGTTTGTCCAGCAAACCCTCGTGGTTGAACCTCATAAACTCTTCCGCATCCTCAAGTCTGTAAAGAACTTTACAGGCTGTCCCGACCTCCTTCACAGCTTCCCTTATCCTCTCCTCAACCTCTCTCCAGCTCTCACCCTCCTCTAACTTTACCTCAAGGAGTGCGTTACACCTCTTTGGAACAAGGTAGTGTTTTGCCCCTCCTCTAAGCATGAGTACGTTTACCGGCTTTGCCAATCTTCTCTCTATGCTCTCTACGATCTTCATACACACCTTAATGGGGTTCTCGGTCTTCTCAAACTCAGCCCCGTGAACGCTTTCACCATCCACAGTTATGCTGAACTCAATTGCTCCGTTCTGGGCTATGCAGAACCTCCCGTAGGTCGGCTCCAGGACGAGACAGCGCTTACCCTCCCCCAAGACCTCAATCACCTTCTCAGAGCCTATGGCTGAGTTGTTCTCCTCATCTATCACAAAGGCAAGCGAAAGGGGAAGCTCATCTTCAGGGTGCTTCTCTTTAAAGATCTCAACCGCTGTGAGGAGTGCTGAAAGGGGACCCTTCACGTCGCTCGCGCCCCTGCCATATATCCTTCCTTCCACTTCCACAGGCTTAAAGGCGTTCTTCATATCTATGGG
>WGFS01000198.1 GCA_015492115.1 Aquificaceae bacterium | reverse complement strand
GGTACACGGTCTCAAGGTGGGAGGCGGGCATATTCCTCCTCATATACTTCGCCTACGTCCTATACTCATGGTATATGGAGTTCGTAGGATGAGACCCAAGGACATATCCGCCATGACCGTCGGACTGAACATAGTGGGAGGGGTAATAGCGGGACTCCTTGTGGGCTACTTCGTGGACTGGTCCGCGGAGAACTGGTTCGGGTACAAAACCTCCCCCTGGGGGCTTTTGATCTTCTTCTTCATCGGGATAATCTCCGGTTTCAGGAACGCCTACAGGGACATGAAGAGGCTTGAAGATTAGCTATAATAGGGGTTCTATGAAGAGAGCCCTCCCGCCCGTCCTGCTACTTTCCACCCTCGCCTTCCCCTCAGAGGAGCCAAAGGGAAAGCTCTGGAGCGTTCACATAGAGCTCTCCTACGTGAGAACCTCGGGGAACATAGACACCCAGACCCTATCAGAAAAGCTTGAGATAAAGAGGGAGGGGAAGGTAAACAGGTTCTTTCTGAAGAACTCAGCCCTCTACTCAACCCAGGACAACAGAGAAACCGCCAACAGGATAGACGCGAGCGGGAGGTGGGAGAGACTCTTCACTGAGAGGTTCTTCGGCTTCCTGACTACAGGTTACGAGAGGGACAAGTTCTCGGGGTACGAGTACAAGGTAAACGGGGGTCCTGGGATAGGTTACGACCTTTTAAAGACAGAAAAGCACGAGCTGAAGCTCCTCCTCTCAACGCCTTACTACTACAACAAGGTAGAGAACGACGGGGTGGACAACTACGGAACCGCTAAGGCTGAGCTCTACTACCAGTGGAACATCCTTGAGAACCTGAGGCTAAAGGAGAATGCGAACTACCTTGTGAACCTTTCGGACACGAAGACCTACTTCGTGAACTCAGAGACCTCCCTTGAGGTCAAGATAAACAGCAACATATCCCTCGGCGTGGGTTACAAGCTCGCCTACCAGAACAAGCCCCCCGAGCCGGGGATAAAGAGGACGGATACAACCTTCTCAACCTCCCTGATAATAGACTTTTAGATCCTCCTGAAGACAAAGGAGAGCAGGACTCCCAGTATGTTCTGGGAGAGGCTGAAGATGGCGGAGGGAAGGGCGGAGAGCTGGGAGAAGAACTTCAGCGCTAAGACGGTAGATAGACCCGAGTTCTGCATACCCACCTCTATGGAGAGGGTCTTAGCAAGCCTGTTATCAAGTCCAGCGAGCCTCCCAAAGAGGAATCCCAAGAGAAAGCCGAGGATGTTGTGTGTCAGGACGACCCCGAGAACTAACAGACTCACTTCCCTTAACCTTTCTTTGTTGAGGGCGAATATAACCGCTATTATGAAGGAGATTGAGAGAACCGCAAGGTAGGGGAGGAAGGGTTCTATCCTGTTTACCCTCTCTTTCAGGAGGTAGCGGGCTCCCATCCCGAGCACGACAGGGAGGACGACTATCTTCAGGGTAGCGAGAGCCATACTCAGGAAGGGAACGGGAACGAACTTTCCCGCAAGGATAAGAGTCCACAATGGCGTCAAGAGGGGGGCAAGAAGGGTTGAGAGTGTGGTCATGGATATGGAGTAGGAGAGATCCCCTTCGGAGATGTACGTTATGAGGTTTGATGCAGTCCCTCCGGGAGCGGAGCCAACGAGGACGACTCCCACAAGTAGCCCAGGACTGAGACCGAAGAGTCTGGCGAGGATATAGCCAGTCAGTGGCATGACGGAGAACTGGAGCAATGCACCGTAAAGGATTATGTGGGGTCTTCTAAATATCCTCTTAAAGTCCTCCACGGTAAGGGTAACTCCCATGCTCAGCATTATCACCACGAGGAGGGGAACTATTAAGCCCCTGAAACCCCTGAAGAACTCGTCAAACAGGAATCCTGCGCTTGAGAGGACTACGAGGATGAGCAGGAGGGAAAGGCTCCGCATGGGATTATAATTTTAGAATGCCCGAAAAGAGGAAGAAGCTCTACGAGGGAAAGGCTAAGATAGTTTATGAGACAGAAGATCCCGACAAGCTCATCCTCCACTTTAAGGACACAGCGACAGCCTTTGACGGGGTTAAGAAGGCGGAGTTAAAGGGCAAGGGATCCCTCAACAACACGATCTCAAGCCTCATATTTGAGATACTTCACAGGCACGGGATAAAGACCCACTTCATTGAAAAGCTCTCGGATAACGAGATGCTCGTCTGGAGGGCGGACAGGTTCCTCGTTGAGGTCGTCGTGAGGAACGTTGCGGCGGGGAGTGTGGTAAAGCGCCTCGGGTTTAAGGAAGGTGAGAGATTTGAAAGACCTCTGGTGGAGTTCTTTTACAAGAACGACGAGCTACACGACCCTTTGGTGTGCGAAACCCACATAGAGCTCATGAACCTCGCCCCGATGGAGGCCATCCCAGTGATGAGGGAGACCGCCCTAAAGGTGAACGATATACTCTCTAAGTTCTTCAAGGAACACGGGATAACCCTCGTGGACTTCAAGCTTGAGTTCGGTAAGCTCCCAGACGGTAGCGTGGGGATAGTGGACGAGATATCACCCGATTCCATGAGGCTGTGGGACGCAAAGACCGGGGAGAAGCTTGACAAGGACAGGTTCAGGTTTGACCTCGGGGACCTCTTGGAGGGATACAGGAAGATCCTCAAACGTATATCTTAACATACTCGTCCTGAGCCCGTTTAAAAAATATAGACACGAAGGGGGAGAAGGAATAAAAAAGGAAAAATGAGGACGAAGAACAACAAAAAGCTGACAAGACTCATTTTAGTAAAATCCAGACAGCTGTGCAAGACCATCAAGAGTAGACCCCCAAAGAGAGGAAG
>WGFS01000197.1 GCA_015492115.1 Aquificaceae bacterium | reverse complement strand
GCTATCATCCTCATCAGGGTGCTCTTCAAGAAGGGGGCTATCTCAAACTCCTTTATTATTGAGACCGAGCCCAAGTAGTTGCCCTCAAAGAGGTCTCCGTAGGTAAATACTTTTTTGAACTCCTCTTCGCTCTCTATCTTTGAGATCAGAACCTTCTTCTTATTCCTCCTTACCGCGTTTACCCTGCCCTCGTCCACTGTCTTGGCTGAGAACTCCACTATGTGGCACATACGCAGTAGGTCCGCATACTTACCGGAGTACAGACCCTCTGTGAGGGCGAGGAGACCACCCTTCTCCTTTAGCTCCTCTATCCTTTTTATAGCGTTGGCGTATATGGAGTGTCCCATCTCCATCTGAGGAGGCATGAGTTGATACACGACCATCTCCGTAGGGAGTAGGTCAAGAACCTTATTGAGCAGGGAGTCAAGGGTGACGTTTATGAATATCTTCTTTCCTTCCGATATCCTTCTCAGACCGAGTTCGGCGACGAGTTCCGCAACTATGAAGGTCGCCTTGTTGAAGGGGATATCGCTCGGGTATTTATCTAAGTCGTCACTCCTTCTGAGATAGATTTCATACCCGTATACATTTTTACCAGCGTCAAATACCGGCTGTCTCGCTATTGCGAAGCTCATCTATTTTCTCCCTCAACTCAGGGTACAGAGGAAACTGTTCACACAGCTCCTTTACCTCCTCCCTGACCTTCTCTATAACTTTATCGTCCTTTATGTTCTTTACAACGGTGGTTATCATCCGGGCTATCCTCCTCATCTCTTCCTCTCTCATCCCCCTGGTTGTGAGGGCTGGAGTTCCTATCCTTATACCGCTGGTTATCATGGGCTTCTGTGGATCAAAGGGAACAGCGTTCTTGTTTACCGTTATGTTTGCACGCCCAAGAGTCTCCTCAACCTCCTTGCCCGTGAGGTTCATGTTTCTCAGATCAACCAGGACTATGTGACTGTCCGTTCCTCCCGTTACTATCTTGAAACCTTCCCTTGCAAGCTCCTCAGCGAGCACCTTTGCATTGAGTATGACCTGTCTGGCGTACTTCTTGAACTCTTCAGTCATAGCCTCCTTGAAGGCTACAGCCTTTGCAGCTATCACGTGCATCAGGGGTCCACCCTGTATGCCCGGGAAGACAGTCTTGTCTATTACCTTGGCGAACTCCTCCTTGCACAGGATAAAACCGCTACGCGGTCCTCTTAGAGTTTTGTGAGTCGTGGAGGTAACGAAGTGGGAGTGGGGGACTGGGTTAGGATACTCTCCCGCCGCTATCAGTCCCGCGTAATGGGCCATGTCAACCATCAGAAGAGCACCCACCTCGTCCGCTATCTCCCGCAACTTAGCCCAGTCTATCGCACGCGGGTAGGCTGAAGCACCTCCAACTATGAGCTTTGGCTTGTGCTCCCTGGCGAGCTTGTAAAGCTGGTCGTAGTCTATGAGCTCTGTCTCAGGATTTACGCCGTACTGTACCACGTTGTAGAGCTTGCCGGAGAAGTTCACCTTAGCGCCGTGGGTCAGGTGTCCTCCGTGGGAGAGGTTCATACCCATTATGGTGTCCCCCGGCTGGAGGACTGCCATGTAAACAGCCATGTTAGCCTGAGAGCCGGAGTGGGGCTGGACGTTGGCATGCTCCGCGCCAAAGAGCTTCTTGACCCTTTCTATTGCGAGGTTCTCCGCTATATCAACGAACTCACATCCTCCGTAGTACCTTCTCCCCGGCAGACCTTCCGCGTACTTGTTGGTAAGCACGCTACCGGTTGCTTCCATCACAGCAAGGGAGGTGAAGTTCTCCGACGCTATCAGCTCAAGATGGTAGAACTGCCTCTCGTACTCCTTTACTACGACATCAAATATATCCGGGTCAGTTCTGAGCAGATTTTCCATGAGAGAATTATATCACCTTCCAGGACACAGGATTTCGCTAACCTTCAGAGCCCCTTCAATTAGCTCATCATAAGAGGGGTTTGAGGAAACGACCTCATCCCAGATCTCCTCGCTCTCCGACTCAACACCACTATCAAAGTAGGACTCCATCATAGATATGAAGTTCTCAAAGGTGCTCTCAACCATAATCCTCGCTTCTTCCTCCGTCGGATACACCTGCGTAAAGTTCTCCACGCTGACACCCCCGGAGAAGTCAAGGAACAGCTGTAAGCCGAGACATAGGCTCTCTTTTATGTCCAGCACCTTTGCATCCTGCACCTCCGGTGAGTGGGAGTTCTCCACCTCTTCTGAGAGCAGGGGTATGAGTACGGATATGTATGCGAAGAAGTTACTCAGGTTTAGGGGGATGTCGTGGGTCTTACCGAGTCTCAGGAGTTCCTTAACTGAGAAGAGGGACTTCTGAAGGAGTATCATGGAGAGCTCTCTGTACTCCTGGTTCCCAGAGTCCTCCCATTTGGCATAAAAGCTCATGCCCAAGTCTCCGAATATGAGTGGAGAGAACTCCTCCGTATAGGGTATATACCTGTCAAAGCTGAAAAGCATGTCCCTGAGTATCTCCACGTTCTCCGTCCTCAAGCTCGTTATGACCTCGTATATTGTAAAGGCTGTATCCTCTGATGAAGTCTCTCCCTCAATGTATTCATCAAGCATACTCTTCAAGTATTCGTAATCCTCTCCCCCATCGCTGTTAACAAGTCTCGCATACGCGTAAAGTGCCTTCTCCATGAAGATCCTCTTTAACTCCCTGTCTTCGGTCTCTTCCGCCCTTTCCATGAATATCTCGTAAAGCTCCCGGGAATCCGATTCGTCCATGAGTCTGAACAGAACGTGCCCCAAGAAGATCTCAAGGGCTTCCCTGTTGTATTCCTCGCACGTTGACAGAACCTCCTCAAGGGTGTCCATATCAATGACCACATCGTCACCGAGGAGAAGTTCGTTTATGCTATCAACTTCATCGCTTTTCAGAGCTTCCCTTATCTCCTCGGCGGACAGGTTGTGACTGAAGAGCTCCACCAGGTTTATGTTTATAAGCCCGCCCTCTGGAACAACCTCCTGAAAGAGCCTTTCCGACACAACCGCTATGTCCCTGTCTGGTTCCATTAGACTCTCAGCGTCTGTTTCCTCCGGGTCAACGCATACAAACTTACCGTTTCTATTTATACTCTCAACCGCAGAGTTGAAGTCTTCAGAACCTTTCAGTATCAATTCCAGATCTTCACTGATCTCCCGATCCCCGCGTCCGTAATCCACGAGTATCAGCTTGCTGTCCGCCCCGCTCTCAACGTACAGGAGCAGGTACTCAACATAAAGGCTTTCCCTGTTGAGCAGGTAAGTGAGGTCTATGACCCTCCTGTCTTTGAGTACCTCCCTTATAAGCTCTCTTCCCCTTAAAACTTCCAGTTTCATACAGAATGAAGATAGTATTACATAACGCCCGCTTCAAACATGAATACGGTGGAACAACAGCTGGGTGACAGAACGGGCTCAAGTCCTATGGACTTTGAGTAGGTGACCACTCCCTCCGCAGGAAAGGCTATACCGTTAACACCTGCGAGAACTGAGTATATGTCCAGCTTGACCCTCTCAGCACCTGCGGGTCTCGCACAACCTATCATTATCGGGGAGTCGGGCATTGACTTTCTTGCATGGAGGACAACATCAACGCTCTCCTCAACGGATGGAGGTGGGAGAAGCTGGAACCTTGCCTTTCCGTAATAGGGCATGACCACAACGAGAACGAGAGCTTCAGGCTTGTACTTTGCTATCATGTCAAGGGCTCTGTACTCGCCCTTTATCTTTCCGTAGTGAAGACCTATGATCACGTGAGGAACTATCTTGAGCCCCGCCTCCCTGAGCAGTCTGAGGGAGTTGTCGTAGTCCTCAACCCCCTTGTGGGGCATCTTGTAGACCTGGGCTATAGTTTCGTTATCTCCCATTATGTCAAGGAGGACTGCGTCAACCTCTGCATCCTTCAAGCCCTGAACGAACGCCTCGTCCACCAGCCCCACGTGACAGGTCACGAGCATACCGAGGTCTCTTTTCACAGCCTTCATGGTCTCAAAGAAGGGCTGGAGCTCAACCACTCCGTCCTTGTTAGAACCTCCAGAGACCAGAATTCCCTCCACACCCTGCTCTTTGAGCTGATTGCAGACCTTCCAGAGCTCCTCTGGAGTTGTCGCAGGTATCATGTGCCAGAGTATCTTGCTGGCGCAGTGGTCACACATGAGCTCGCAGTTCCTTCCCGTTATTGATATGTCCACAAAGCGTGGTGGTGTGTTTATGGAGAAGTCGTCCACTTCGTAGTGTTTGAAGCCAGGGCTGTGAAAGTAGACCTTCTTACCGAAGTTCTTCAGCCTTATCTCAAGACCTTCCCTGAGCCTTTCAGCAAGCTTTTCGTCTATCTCAAAGTCAAGTTCTACCATGATCTTTTAAGGACGGGGCGAACGCCCCGTATTTCTCATCCACACTTAACGCCCTTCTCTTCAGCTACCTTTCTGAGAGCCTCCACAGCCTCGGGTCCCTTGAGGAGCTGGTTTATGTCGTCGGGATTGGTGGGCTTTAGTTTGACTACCCATCCCTGACCGTAGGGGTCGTCGTTAACGAGGGCGGGATTTCCTTTCAATCCCTCATTGATCTCAACGATCTCACCCTCAAAGGGTGCGGGGACAGGTCCAACCCACTTTCCACTCTCAATGGTCGCAACGCTCTTTCCCTTCTTAACGGTCTTCCCGACCTTCTTTGGGGTGTATGCGACCAGCCTTCCAGCCATAGCGGCAGCTATTGAGGTGAGACCTACCGTGTAAGTTCCATCACCGTTGTCCTTGACCCACGTAAAGGCGTTTGCCTCCGGGTCAACATGATAGAGAAGGTCCTCGGGGACCTGGCATCCGTTTACCTCTGCCATCTTGCACCTCCCGTTTACTGGAATTTAGAGAATATTCTATCCCATTTAGAAGACTATCAGCTTGTCAGCTTCCATGGCTCTTATGGCAAACTCACTGGCAGGGACAACACCGTCAAGCTCTGGAATTAGCTCATCTTCTGTAAGACCCAAGGAATCCACAGCCTGTTTACAGGAGAAGAACTTAACGCCGGCAAGCTTGGCATCCCTCATGAAGTCGTAAACGGTTTTGGGTTTCTGTCCGTTCTCCTGGAAGCAGTTTCCTTCGCCCACGGGGCATATCTTCTGGGCTATACCCTTCCTTATCAGGTTGGTGCCGTCCATATTGAAGAAGACCTCAACCTCCGCATCGTTTGCAGCCATGAGAGCAGCGATGTAGAAGGGCGAGGCGCACCGCCAGGGTGTCCTCGGCCCGCTCGTCATGAGTATAACTATCTTCTTTTCCTCTTCCATCTCCCGCACCCTATCAAGCGAGTCCAAACTTCTTGAGGACAGGCAGAGGGTCGGAGAGGTTATCTTTGAGCTTAACGTCGCCAGCGCTGTATCCGAAGGCAAGCCCCATTAGCTGGGTGAAATACGCTGCGGGAACGTCCACATCGGGAACTCCCTTCATCATGAGCCTGTGTCTGTACATCTCCAGAGAAGCGTGGCAGAGAGGACATTCGGTGGCTATTATGTCAGCTCCGTTCCTCTTGGCGGTCTGAAGGATCATCATGACGAACTTCTCGGACACCTGCTCGTCGGAAAGGGAGTGGGGTCCACCACAGCACTGGGTGTGCATGGGTTCAAACTCAACGTTCGTAGCACCCGCTGCCTCAAGTAGAGCCTCCATGTAGTAAGGGTGTTCATCGTCATCCGCGGTTTCCCTCATCCTTGGTCTCTCCTGTTCTTCCGTTCCTCCGTGGGAGTAAGTTCTCGCGTAGAAGTGAGGTCTCGTATAGAGACATCCATAGTAGTTGGCGACCTTTAGACCTTTAAGAGGTTTCTTCGTCCTCTCCTTAACCTTCTCAGGTCCAGCCTCATGGTAAAGCCACTCAAGGATGTGATAGGTATGGGGTATCTCTGAAAGGGGGTCAACGCCTCCCTCTTTCAGGAGGGCATTTATCCTCTCAAAAACACTCTTATCCGTCTCAAGGAAGTACTCAGCCCTCTGAAGGGCAAAGGAGCATCCGTTACAGGGAGCAACTATGGTTCCGTGTCCCTGTCTCCTTGCAAGGGACATGTTCCTTGCGTTGAGGAGCATTGTTCCCCAGAAGGTAACGTTCTTTGTCTCCATAGCTCCACAGCAGTTGTAGTCTTCAAGGTAGTCAAGCTCAAGACCGAGTTCCTTGGCGACGATCCTGAAAGAAACATCGTAGGCTCTCGCTGCACCCTCAAGGGAACAGCCAGGGTAGTAAGCTACCCTCTTTCCTATACCGCCCATGGGCGGTTTTCTTACCTGTGCTACTGCCATCTCATCACCTCCTAAAGGGATTAGTGGGCAAAGACTCCCTCTTCCTCCATAACCTTCCTCAGAACCTGCTTGAACCTGTTCCAGTTCTTGGTTTTTGGATGGAAGAGCATGTGCTTAGCGTTGAGGACGAGGAAGCCTATGTTCATGCTCTTAAGGGGCTTTGCCGCGAGCTGTTTGAGCCATTCCGGAACTCCACCCACGAAAGGTATGGGCTTCTTCAGTATGGGGTCCTTAACGACCTGGTAGCCCTGTCTCTCTATCCAACCGAAGAGTAGCTCTCCGTCCTCTATCCTTCCATACTCGTAAACGCTCTCAAGGAAGAACTTGTCAAACTTCTTGGAGGGATACTCTTCAATCACACCTCTCTTAGCCATGACCCTGAGAATAGCCTTCAGCACTTCCTCAACCAGAACCCCTTTTGGACACCTGTGGGTGCACTTGTGACAGGAGACGCACCTCCACATCACGTCCGCACGCTTCTGGAGCTCGTCTATAAGACCGAGCCTCGCAAGGTGAATGAAGTGCCTGGGGTTGTACCTCTCATCCCAGTAGTTGTGAACGGGACAGGAAGCTGTGCAGTAGGAGCACTGATAACACTGGAGTATGGTTTTACCCTCGGGCTGTTCTAAAACTTCATTTAGAAAGTCCAGATCGTAGTCCTGTATAACCCTCGGCAGTATTATAAGGTTCCAGTCCCCTGACACATCAACGCCATCAATAACGAGCCTCTCCTTCCTCAGGACCCTTTCCGGGTCAACAAGGCTCCTCTCGTGAATTGCCATACCTCACACCTCCTAAGTAAATTCAACTGGGGCGTGAACCCCGAGGAGTCTCTTCGCCATAACACCAGCGGGTGGGAAGAAACCCTTTGCACTGTGCATGGTTGATAGGGTCATGTAGTCCACGTAGGTTGCGTATATCATTGCGAGGAATATGTCCACAAACAGGTAACCCTTTACCTTTATACCGAACTCCTGGAGCTTCTCAGCTATCTGCTCATAGACCTGCTTGAACTGTTCGTAGGTCTCTCCGTACATCCTTCTTCCACGTCCACCCGTGGGAGGTTCTTCCTTCAGGAAGACTATCGCCCCGGTTTCACTCTCGGGGTCCCATATCCAGCTGGTCCAGAGTATGTACCTGTCTGGAAATGTAAAGTGAAGGAGCTCAGCAGCTATATCTCTTGCGGACTTTCTGTCTATACCTCTGAGTTGTTTTGCGAACTCATCTACCTTCTCTTCCCATGTTCTCTCCTCTCCCTTCTTCTTCCTGAAGAATCCACCCTTCTCGTCTCCGTAGAGGAGATCACTTATAGCCTTCTTGAGCCTGTCTATACCCGTTTCCTCTATTATCTCCTTCTTCTTCCTCCTCGCTGAGAATATCTTTTCAAAGATCTGCTCAAGCTCCTCTTCCTTGAGGGAAGGCAGTCTATCTTTGGCAAGGGTTTTCTGGAAGAGTTCGGACTTCTCAACGAGTTCCTGATAGAACTCCTGGGCAAACTCTTCCCCTTCTCCCAGAATCTTTATCAGGTAATCCCTGATAAGTGCATCGTCAAGCTGTACAGCCTTGAAACCGCCTTCCCTCTTCTCTTCGCTCATCTCACGCTGACACCTTCGCTCCTATAAATGTTGCAGCTTCTGCTCCAGCAGCTTCACCCTCTGAGAGGGAGGACTCTATGTCTATGGGTCCCTTACAGGCTCCCGCTATGAAGACACCGGTCTTGTTGGATATTATGTTTGAGCCTGCATCCTCCGCCGGAACGAGGAACTGGCTGTCAGGATCCTGAGCGAGACCGAGAACCTTCGCTACCTTCTTTGTACCCTCGGAGGGCTCCATACCGAGAACGAGAACCACGAGATCCATGGGTACTTCTGCGGGTCTCTGGACTATCGTGTCCTCGTGCTTGACCCTGAGCCTGCCATCCGTGGGGCTATAGGTTATCTCCGCTATCCTACCCCTCACGTACCTGACACCGTGCTTCTCCTGAGGAGCCCAGTAGAAGGGATACTCCCATGTCCCGTAAGTCCTGACGTCCATGTAGTAGCAGAATACGTCAACATCGGGATACTTCTCCCTTATCTCCGTTCCCTGAAGACCGGAGAGTGCACATCCATACCTACAGCAGTGAACGTTGGTCACACCAAGCTGTCTGTCCCTTGAACCAACACAGAATACGAAGGCTACCCTCTTGGGGAGCTGTCCGTTTGAAGGTCTGTAGAGCTTCCCTTCCCTTGAGAACATCTGCTCAAGCTCAAGGTTTGTTATGACATCTGGGTATATACCGTAGCCGAGCTCACCCTTCCTCTTGGCGTCAAAGTGCTGGAAGCCTGTGGCAACCACTATCGCTCCAACCTCGTGTTCCTCTCCGTTGGAGAGCTTTACCTTGAAGTTGGGTGCCTCACCCTCACAGGCTTCAAGCTCAACACCGAGTTTAACATCAACGTTGGGATTGTTCTGGACCTCCTCAATGAATGGTCCTATGACCTGCTGGGGGGTCATCTTCCTGGGTATCAGGGTGTGGTAGTCCTCAATTACCGGTCTCCCACCGAGCTTCTGCTCCTTCTCAACGAGAATGGTGGGTATTCCGAGCTTACCAAGGGTTCTTGCTGCCGCGAGTCCTGCTGGACCTCCTCCGACTACCAGAACACTCTTTGCCATTTCCAACCTCCTTAATCAAGAGTTATAGAGTAAAGGGGAGACGGGCTCCCCAAAAGCTATCCAACCTAAGACTTAAATAGAGGCATGTCTGCGGATGCGGACCTGCGCCTCTTGAACCCGTCAGAGGTTCTGCTGTAAGGCTCGTAGAGGTCATACTCTTTGAAGAACTCCACCAGTTCGTCGTACTTGCCTTCCTTCTCCAGCTCAGCTATGTGCTTTACCGTGTCTTCCCACTCCTTCTTGAGCTCCTT
The DNA here is from genome assembly GCA_015492115.1 of Aquificaceae bacterium. Lineage (GTDB taxonomy): Bacteria > Aquificota > Aquificia > Aquificales > Aquificaceae > Hydrogenivirga. Next base: position 42,418 of record WGFS01000197.1, on the reverse strand, counting down.
CCAGTTGGTTATTCCCATCTTCTCAAGGAGTGGTTCGTAGTTGGAGCAGTTCCAGTAGAGCTGAACTATCTTGAAGGGATGAGCACCGCATGCGAGAGCTGAGAACATTACGTCGGACATGACCGCCACCGGGTGGTACATTCCGTGAGCCTTTCCTATCCACTGGTTCTTCTCAAAGGTCGTTGTGCATCCGGTATCGTGGGTTACTATGAGGTCAGCCTTTATCTCTTCGGCTATGACCTTGAGCTTCCTCTGTATGGCGAAGGATCTCGTAAACTCCCTCTCTGTGAGTATGTGCCTGAAACCGAAACCACAGCAGTCGTACCAGGTTGAGTAGTCAACCACCTGAGCTCCGAGAGCCTTGACAACAGCGGTGGATGCTGCAGGTCTCTGTCCGTTGTAAACCTCAGGGTCGTAGGGATAGTCGTCAGCCATCATCTTCCAGGTGTGGCAGGCGTTGTGTATGGCTACCCTGACGTTGGAGACGTCTATTCCCTTTGCCTTACCCTCCTTCTCGTAGAGTTCGGCTATCTTGTGCCTCATAGCATGGACCCACTCGGAGTAGTGGACGACCTCCTGGGGTATGATGATCCTTCCATCCTCGGTAAGCCTTCCGAGCTTCTTGAGTATAGGCTTGACCGCGTCCCTAAGCTCCTTGTTGAATATGAGCTGTTCCCTGGTCTCCTTGTAGGAACCGAAGGAGGTTCCGCAGTGTATGAGCGGGTAGTATCCGGTCTTCCATGCCTGGTGCATGTTCCTGAGCCAGACCGCTGCGAGAGCGACGGGGTTTGAGGTTCCAGAACCGTGGTAGTTCCAGGCTGTGCAGGAGGTCTGGTGAGGCTCGTTGAGGTAGTCATAGCCGAACTTGTTCATGAACCAGAAGATGGATGCAGGGTATCCGGGTATGTTACCGCACTGACCGCAGGACTTGTGGTGCCAGAGTTTGGCGGTGGGGATCGTCTTTATCCTTCCGGTTCTTGTAAAAACCTCAACAGGCTTGTTCTCCTCGGTGATCCTGTAAACGAGGATCTCGCCCTTCTCCTCAAGCTCGTGCATCTCCTCAAAGAGATGGTCGTAGTGAGAGTGTTTGTTCAGTATTGGAAAGGGTTCGGGCTCCGCATATCTCAAATATGGGCTTTTTCCATGTCCCATAATTACACCTCCTTTAAATTTTTCCTTGGGGTTTCAGCCCCTTCAGTTAGCATATTACTCCTCTTCCTCCTCTTCCATGAGCTCTTCCCAACGCTCCTCGTTCTCCTCAACTATGTCCATTATGACGTTGTAGAGGTTGGGGTCGAGCTTCTCAAGCATCTCAAAGATACCCGTCTCTCTCCATATGGTGTACATCTCTATGGCTGTCTCAAGGGAGACCTCCCAGGCGGTCTTGACGGACTTACCAACGTCAAAGGGTATCGCCATCCTCTTTGCCCTGATGTTCTCCATGTTGTCCTGCATCTTGGGACCCCAGTCGGGGAAAAAGTCCGGCTGTAGCATGTCCGCTGAGAGCTGGTTACCGGTGGTCATGACCTTCAGAAGAACCCTTCCGTATGGCTTGAGAAGGTCTTTGGTAGCCTCAAAGGCGTTTCTTACCGCGACCTCCCTCATTATTATCACGAGTCCGCCGGGGTTGTTGACGAAGGGGCACCTTATCCAGCAGGTGAAGCACTGGGAGCACGCCCATATGTATTCGTGCATCATGTCGTATATGACTTCAACGTCCTCCTCAAGGAATCTCTGGACTATCTCCCTTGGAGAGTAATCAAAGAATCTATTTGAAGGGCACGATGCTGTGCAGACCCCGCAGTTCAGGCATCCGAAGAGGAACTCCTTAAAACGGAAATCGGATTTGACCTCCTCGTAAACCCTTACCTTCTCCTCCCAGGGAACCTCCTTGGTCTTCTCGGATATGGGTATGTTGTATCCGTAAGGATGTCCTTCCATCTCAACACCTCCTCAAAGTGGTATCCACAGATACTAAGTTACTTTCCTTCTCCGGATAAAACAAAAAAATTTTGTTATAGGGATATAAAAATATGCTTATAATCATATTTTTGATGGAGGGGGAGGTAGCCCTCCCCATTGATTTACAAGGATATGACAGCATACTCACCGCTCATGAGCTTGTCCAAGAACGCAGCACCGCCTATTATCCCATCGCAGAGCTCTTCGTTCACGTCTTCCTTCTTGTAAACGTCTGTGAGGTCAAGGGAGGGAACACAGAGGTATATCTTCACGCCAGCCTCTTTAGCCATAACTATGAAGTCGTAAACGGTTTGCTCAACGCCAGGTCTGACCTTAACCTTCTTTGCATTGTCTTTCATAAGAAGGAAGCCAGCTTCGGAGGTTATAACCATCTCAACTTCGTAGTCCATGGTGGTGGCAGCGGTTGCGAGGAAGAAGGGAGCTCCCGCCTGGGGGTTTATGAGCTCACCGGTCGTGGGTTCAGCCCTTTCAAAGAAGGGAACGGTCAGGATGTAGAACAGAAGCTTCTCGTACTCTTGTGCCGCCATCTCTTTCCTCCTAAAGTTTTTTAGACAAAGATTATCATGGGTTTATCCGCCTCAAGAACGTAGTTGATAAAGGTGGCAGCTCCTCCCGGAGGCTCAAGCCCATCTATGAGGTCTTCGTACTTGTAGTCAAAGAGTTCCATCGTCATCTGGCAGGGTATGAGCTTGACATCAGCCTCCTTACACAGCTCTATCAGCTCTTCAACAGACGCAACACCGTGGTCCTTCATGGTCTTCTTCATCATGACCGTCATGAAGTCCGTCATTCCAGGTATAACTCCCATGAGCTGAGGCGGACCGGGGAAGATAGCCTCCATAAGTCCCGCGAGCTGTCCAGCTATGGGCGTCTTCTTCACCGAGGGGGGGAACGCCATCGGCATACCCGGGTTCCCCACAGGAGCTATCTTCAGATGCTTCATCTTTTCCCTATGGATTATGTTGAGTCCGTAAAAGGTAAAGAATATAGCGGTCTCAACGCCAAGGGAGGCTGCGGTTGAGGCAAGTATAAGGGGAGGGTAAGCCCAGTCTAATGTTCCTTTTGTCGCTATTATTGCAAGTCTTTCGGTTGCCATGGCTACCCTCCTTTACTTTTTCTTAATGTAGAAGATGTACTTACCTCCTTCTTCCACTGTCTCTACGAGTTCATGTCCTGTCCTCTGACAGAATGCAGGTATGTCAGCCTTGGAGCCGGGGTCTGTGGATATAACCTCCAGTATCTGACCACTCTGAAGCTCCTCAAGGGCTTTCTTGGTCTTTAGAACGGGAAGGGGACAGTTAAGTCCTGAAGTATCAAGTGTCTTATCGGCAGTAACGCTTGCCATACTACACACCTCCTTTAAAATTTACATGGAAACCCTTACATTAGATTATCACCATATTTTTATAAAGTGACTATTACTTTTTATTAATACCGTGATAATGCCGATTTATAGTTTACAGAAGTCCACAGCGTTATAAGTTTATTTTAGATATGGGAAGGAAGGAAGAGATCATAAAGCTGGTGGAAGAAGGGTTTACCACTGCTAAGGAGCTCGCAAAGCACTTCAACGTATCCCTGATGACCATATACAGAGACCTGAAGGAGCTGGAGGAGGAGGGGAGGATCGTACGCAGGCACGGCAATATAGAGCTTAAGAGAGATGAAAGCATACGGGAGAGCGCCTGCGCGGTCTGCGGTAAGGAGGTTGATCTGAGATTAGCCTTTATATACATCCTGAGCGGGGGACGGAAGGTGCACACCTGCTGTGCTCACTGTGGGCTCATAGCATACAAGAGCTTGAGTAAGGATAAGGTTGAGATGGCAATAACGAGAGACTTTATAACCTGCAACCCCATAAACGCCTTCATGGGAACCTTTGTTGTTGGAAGTTCAGCAACACCCTGTTGCACTCCATCAGCCTTCGTTTTTGCGGACAGGGAAAATGCGGAGAGGTTCGCGAAGGGATTCGGGGGATACATATGCGACTTTGCGGAAGCTGTCGCAAAGATGGAAGAGCTTATGAAAGCCGGGCAGAAAGTCAATATATCTCTGTAAGGAGGGAAATATGGCTTTAGACTATCAACCTCTCTTTATACTCTCAAGCGGTATGCTCCTGCAGGAGAGAAAGCTTGCGGTAACAACCAACAACCTTGCCAACATGGACACGCCCTCTTTCAAGAAGGACTTCGTTGAGGTCTCAAGCTGGTACACGGACATGGGAGGTCAGATACCAAGCCTTTCAGCGGAAAACCCAACCAACAACTTCGTCTATCCTATGATGAGCGGAATATTCACAGACCTCTCCCAGGGTCCTCTCAGGGAAACGGGGAACCCCTTGGATTTGGCCATAGACGGCGAGGGTTTCTTTGCTGTCAGGACGCCGGAGGGGATAAGGTTCACAAGGAAGGGAGACTTCAGACTGGACAGCGAAGGCTATCTTGTTACCGAGGAGGGCTACAGACTCCTTGACAGGAAAAACAGGGAGATAAAGATAGAGGGTAACAAAGTGGACGTTGACCCCCAGGGGACTGTATACACCGATGGTGTTCCGGGTCAGCAGATAGGGGTATGGTCTCTACCCGACGCCCGGAAGGCTGGAGAGGACTTCTTTACAGGAACGCCACAGCCAGCACAGGGATACTCGGTGAGGCAGGGTTTCATAGAGCTTTCCAATGTGAACGGTATAGTGGAGATGGTAAGGCTCATAGAGACGTCAAGGGCGCACGAGACTTACGCTCGTCTCATTCAGGCTGTTGATGAGGTTCAGGCGAGGGTGAACAGCATAGCTCGTTAGAAGAGGCTCCCCTGCGACCTGGTCTTGAGAACTTTATCTATATCCCTCAGGATGCTCTTCATTTCCAGCTCCTCAAAGCGCTTTTTGAGAGCCTTGATGTCAGGTTCTCTAAGCTTAAGATCCTCTTCACCAATATCCAGACCCGCATCCATCATAGGCTTGACCAGATAGTAGGAGAGCTCAAGCTCCTCTCTGTCAGCGTCAGGGTAGAGCTTCTTGAACTCTTCCCATCTGCTTAGAATACCCTCCACACCCCCAAACCGTTCTATCAGTTTGACCGCAGTCTTTGGTCCAACCCCCTTAACCCCTGGAATGTTATCTATCTTGTCCCCAACGAGGGCGAGATAGTCCGCCACCTTCTCCGGTGGTACTCCGAACTTCTCCTCCACCTTTTCCCTGTTAAATATCTCCCAGTTCATAGGGTTGATGACAACCACATTACCATCAACAAGCTGAAGCATATCCTTGTCCGGGGTGTATATCTTCACCTTAAAGCCCTTCTCAGAGAATCTTCCAGCCAGAACAGCTATAAGGTCGTCCGCCTCGTACCCCTCAACTTCAAGGGTAGGTATTCCCATGAGTTTCAGGAGTTCTTTTATTACAGGTATTTGAACCCTCAGGGGATCTGGCATCGTGGGTCTTCCAGCCTTGTATTCCCTGTAAACCTCATCCCTCTTGGTTGGAGCTGGATGGTCAAAGACCACAACGAGGTATTCGGGTCTCTCAGACTTCATTATGGAGAGTAAGGCTCTTAAGAATCCGTATATGGCTCCGGTGGGGAAGCCTTCTTTGGTCTTGAGAGGTGGAAGTGCGAAGAAGCTCCTGTATATGAAGGAGGACGCATCAAGTATGTGTAAGGTCTTCATTCATGAGTATTATAATGCTACAGGTCGTTAAGAAATTTAGGTCAGCGGAGGCTCAGGACAACTCCGGGATCTTTTTTCCCGTTTTCAACCTATATATGACCGCCTGTAGCGGTAATGCCCAGGACTTTCTCTCCGAGGGACTGGATCTCCCCAATGAGGTCTTCAAGCCCCCATCTCTTCTCAGAAGATACAACAACAGCCCTTCCCTCTACGAAAGCTCCGTGGGGCAGGTGTCTCATCTCTTCCTCGCTGTCCACGATCTTGTCCGCCTTATTTAGGACGTATATCACGGGCTTCTCATCTGCGGAGAGCTCCTTGAGTATGTCCCTGACCGTGTGTATGTAGTCCAGCCACCTGTCATCGGATATGTCAACCACATGGAGTATTATGTCAGCCTCCGTCACCTCTTCCAGCGTAGCCTTGAAGGACTCTATGAGTTCGGGAGGAAGCTTCTTTATAAAACCGACGGTGTCGGTGAAGAGGATCTTCATGTCCGGAGAGACGACTCTCGCTGAGGTCTTGGTATCAAGGGTAGCGAAGAGCATGTCCGCTGTAAAGGTCTCTCTACCTGTGAGTGCCTTCAGGAGTGTGGATTTGCCCGCGTTGGTGTAGCCCACGAGCGCCACCTTCAACAGGGTCTCGCCCGATTCCCTCTCCCGCCTCTTCCTCTGGTGTTTCCTCATCTTTCTAACTTCCTCAAGCTCCTCCCTGATCTGATGTATCCTCTTCTTTATCAGCCTGCGTCTTATCTCTGTCTCCTGTTCACCGGGACCCCTCGTCCCGACTCCACCCCCGAGCCTTGACATTGCTTTCCCCTTTCCATAAAGTCTCGGCAGTTCGTGGGTGAGCCTGGCGAGTTCAACCTGAAGCTTTGCTTCTTTACTCTTAGCCCTGCGTGAGAATATCTCTATAACCAGGTCAGTCCTGTCTAAGACGGTCTTCCCCACAAGCTTTTCAAGGTTCTTGACCTGGGAGGGTGTGAGGAAGTCGTCAAAAACCACGGCGTCCGCACCTGTGCCTCTGAGCACCTCTCTCAGCTCCTCAGCCTTACCCGCCCCTATAAAGTACCTCGTGTCTGGCTTGTTCCTGTTCTGAAGAATGTACCCGAGACTCACACCCCCAAGGGCTTCTACGAGACCTTTCAGCTCCCTGAGGGATTCCTTAGCCTCCTCCTTAGGTATATCTCTATTCCATATACCTACGAGGACAGCCTTCATTTACCCTCCACTATGGTGCTGACAGCGTGCTTGTATATAAGATTGGGTTGCCCGTCAACGTCAATAAGTATCGTGTACTTATCGTGATCAAGGATCTTGCCCGTTATCCTGTTACCACGGGTCAGGTATATGGTTACGGTAGCCTCCTTGGCTTTGAAGTTGTTTAAAAGCTCGTCCTGAATGTTCACCTCTTTCTCCATGGGATACATTCCGCTTTACCTCCTTTACGTTTTAAATATATACAAATTAACATCCTTTTGTTGCAAGAGAGATCACACCACTTTAAATTATTCCTATGCTCAAGGATACCTGGCAGGAGATAGGGAGGTTAGAGAGCATATTTCTTGAGATCATAGAAGACCCGACAAAGAAGGAGGTTCTCCTCTACCCAATATGCTACTGTCAGCTCGTCAGGAAGGAGAACAGCTTTGAGATAGATCTCCAGAAGCTCATATCCTGTGCGAACAAGACCTTTCACACCTTCAGGGGGAAGTGGCAGGACATACTCCTTGAGCTTGACCTCTTTCAGTTCATGACTCCAAAGGGGGACGTCTTTTACGGTAAGGACATCCTCAGATTCTCTTCTCCAGAAGGTCTGACCGTTAGCTTCCTGCCCGAATACAGGGACATCTTCTACGAGGTTTACTCAAAGTTTCTCCGTTACTGGACTGTCCTCAGCAAGATATCAAGCTACTCAAAGAGGAACACTCCCGCTGAGGTTGTTTATCTTTCAGCCCTCATATTCAACGAAGAGCTTTACAGCGAGTGTGCTCACTATGCTAGCATGCAATCCCTGAGGTTCCCAAGGGATGCTCTGTTTTTTGAGTCCGTCAGGGAACTCTCCGAGTTTTATTTACAGCTGAACGAAAGAAAAGAGTTCAACGTGGAGTTGCTGGAAAGGGCTTTGGAGAAGGTGAGCAGGCTTGGAAGCACCTACTACAGCGTTAACACCGAGAAGCTAAAGAAGGATATAGAGACACTTATAAAGGAGATAAACAGAGGTAAGAAGTACTTTGTGCTGAAGATAAGCTTCACCCTTGTTTCAGGTCATGGAAAGGGCTTCCTCAGGAGGGTAATATCAAGGGTGGTTAAAAAGCTCAGGGAACTCGGAGGAAAGAGATGGATTTTAATGAACTCAGGAATGGCTTACTCCTCTTTCACAGAAACTTACTGGAGAAAGCAGAGAGGACTGCTGACCCACGCCTGAAGGAAGCCTACATGGAGGCTGCAAGGCACCTGAAAGACGTAGCCTCTTCTCTTTACAAGTTTGATCAGACCATGAAGCTTATAAAGGAACTTGAGAAGGAGGGAACACAGCACAACTGAGTCCTTAAAGTATTGATATGGTCTCAGCCAAGAAGGCAAGCCTAGTACTGAGTTACCTCGTAGCCTTTGGAGCTTTTCTTGCCCTCTACGACATAGCGGACAGCATTTACTTTTACCCTCTGTTCTTCATATTCTCCCTCGGAGCTTTAAACGAGTGGAAGTTCAGAGTTTACTTGCCAAGGTGGATACTGAACGCGGGAGGCATAGTAACCGCCCTGCTGTTCCTCCTCGGGCTCAGCCTTGAGAATGCGGTTAAGCCCTTCGCGAATATGCTTCTTCTCCTCCTTGCGATAAAGTCTCTGGAAGATAAGAAGCCGAGGGACATATATCAGATCCTCCTCCTTAGTCTCTTCGGGATAGCGGTATCCACAACATTCAGGCTTGACCTGAGCTTCCTTCTCTTCTTTATATACGAGCTCTTCCTCGGAAGCGTCGCCTTTATATTCACCAACGCATACTCCAATCTCGGCGATAGACCCCTGCCGGCTGGATTCCTGTCGCGTTACCTCAGGTTCTCCTTAGCCTTCCCCATCGTGATAGCTATCGCTACCGTTCCTTTTTTCCTGATACTCCCCAGAACACAGGCACCCCTGTTTGACCTCTTCGCTAAGAGAGAGGAAGGACTCGTGAGCGGTATATCCAACGAGGTTGAGCTGGGAAAGGTAGGGAAGATCCAGCAGGACAACACGGTTGTTTTCCGGGTTTATGGAGAGATTCCAGAAAACCCCTACTGGCGTGTCTCTGTATTTGACACCCTCGTGAACACCAAGTGGATAAGGACGGTTAAGGGCAAGGAGAGAAGTCCAGGAACGCACGGGTGGGGAAAGGTGTACAGATACACCATCATACTTGAGCCTACCTACGATACATTCCTGCCTCTTTTAGACTATCCCGTAAGGATACGGAGACTTGAGGGGATCAGGACAAACTTCACCCGTCGTAAGGGTGGCTACTACGAGAGCACAGAGCCGATAAACAGACCTGTCAGATACGTAGCCCTATCCACTGACTCCCGACCATCCGACGAACCCGGTTCCCTTTACCTTGATGTTCCAGCCGATGTCCCCCTCTCCATAAAGAGACTTTCTGAGAAACTCTCCCGTGGCAGGAAGAGTCCGGAGGAGAAGTTAAAGGCTGTGGTCTCCTTCTTCAGGAACGGCTTCTCTTACTCTCTGGAGATAGGCAAACCAGAGGGAGACCCCCTTGAACACTTCCTCTTCAGGTCAAAGAGAGGAAACTGTGAGTTCTTTGCCTCATCAACAGCTCTACTCCTCAGGCTGATGGGTATCCCAGCCCGGATCGTCGGTGGTTTTAAGGGTTTTATAAAGAACGAGTATGGGGGCTACTACCTTGTCACAAATTCCATGGCTCATGTGTGGGTGGAGGCTTACCTTAAGGGGAGATGGGTGAGGGTAGATACCACCCCTCCCTATATATCTCCTGCTCTCAGGCACATATCCAAGTTCCAGCTCCTGCGTGATGCTATTGTCTCCTTCTGGTACGAGAATGTTATAGACTTCTCCGCCCAGAAGCAGGTATCTCTATTCAGGAACCTTTTCAAGGATATAAAAAGCCTGTCATCGTCAGACTTAAAGGGTGCACTTCGCCCGATAACCTACGTCCTCCTCTTATCTATCCTGATCTACACCGCTTTAATGCTTTACCTGAAAAGGCTTAGAAAAACGCCCGAAAACCTGTACAGGCTCATGAAGGAAAGGTTGAGCAGGAGAGAAGGGGTCTCCTTCAGAGAGATGCTACCCGAAGAGATCCTAAGGCAAACGAGGGGAAAACCTTACAGCAGAGAGGTTGCCTTCATAGTAAATCTTTACGAGAGGCACAGATTCTCACCCTACAAGGTTACAGAGAGAGAACTGAGAGAGGCTTACAGAGTGTTGAGAAAGATTTAATACTTGCTTATATTCTAATTATGTTAAAATTTCTCAAGAGGGCGAGAGGATGAATACAACTGTGACCAATGAGGAAAAGTTGGAGGAGCTGGCGGAGTTCTTTAAAGCTCTTTCCCACCCCGTAAGACTCAAGATCATATCTATCCTGATTGAGGGGAAGCAGTGCGTCAAGAACCTCGGGGAGGTGCTCAATATGTCACAGCCAAGCGTTTCACAGCACCTTTCCATACTGAGGAGCAGGGGTATAGTGGGGTGGAAAAGGGAAGGCTCTATAATCTGCTACTATATAAAGGACGACAGAATACTCAAACTTTACGACATGCTCATCAAGGAGGAGTTGTAATGGCAGGAAGCGTGCTCACCTTAACCGAAGGTAACTGGAACGAAGAGGTCGTTAACTCCGATAAACCTGTCCTTGTTGACTTCTGGGCACCCTGGTGCGGACCCTGCAGGATAATAGCTCCAATAATAGAGGAGCTCGCGCAGGAATTTGAGGGGCAGATAAAGGTAGGCAAGCTGAACACCGATGAGAACCCCAACATAGCCATGCAGTACGGAATAAGGGCGATACCGACAGTGATACTCTTCAAAAACGGGGAGGTTGTTGATACAAGGATAGGAGTTCAACCTAAGGACGCTCTCAAACAGATGGTTATGGCTCATATATGAGATAGACGCTCAAAATTTTTTTCTTGGGGAGGATATTAATATATAGCTATGGAAGCCCAGTCTGCGTGGGATACTCTAATTGAAGCTTCTCGCTATATGTTCCAAGGACCTTCTGTTAGAGAGATCGTCCTCTTCTTCATAGTTCTCGGTCTAACCCTTACTGTGATCGCCATCCCCTACCTGTGGGGGAAGATCTCCCACGCGAGGGAAGTGGAAAAGGCCTTCTTCCTGAGGGGGAGGTCCCTTGGCTTGACAGACGAGGAGATAGGATTGCTCTGGAACTATGCAAAGAAGTTCCCCTATGACCCTCAGATGGTTTACGAGAACAAGCCTCTCTTTGAGAGGGTCGTTTCAAGGATAATCCATGAGAACATAGGTGGTGTCCGTCTCATACCCTCCATAAGGGCAAAGCTCCGCTTTGATACCATACCCTGGTTCATCCCCATAACCAGCACGAGGGACATAGATCTGTACCAGACAGGCAAGCTGGTTGTGGACGGGGTGTACGTGGACGCTGCTGTCTGGGACAAGACGGAGACCGAACTGCATATAGTTATCCTTGAAGCGCTCCCAAGACCCATAAGGATAGGGGAGAGCGTGAAGTTCCATTTTATAAGGGAGAACGAAGGCAGGTACAGCTTTGAGAGCATAGTTAAGGACAAGTACACGGAAGGGGACAGGCTCGTTCTCGTCCTTGAACACACGGACAACATACACAGGGTACAGCTGAGGGAGAGCCTCAGGTGGAAGGTCAGCATACCGGTTGAGTTTGCAATAATTGACGATATAACCGAGGAGGCTATGGAGAGAGTGGAGTTCATCGCAGGAAGGATAGAGGATATAAGCACGAAAGGTGTTAGGGTATGCACCGATGCCCTGATACACCCCACAGAGGGCAAGTACGTCATCATGAACTTCTCAATAGCGGACTACAACTTTGAGAACATGCTCGGTCAGATAATGAACGTGCGTACTACCCAGACCCAGGTCTGCATGGGTGTTAAGTTCCTGAAGGTGTCCCGTCAGGAGGAAAAGGTTATAGACAGGTTCATACTTGAAGAGCAGAGAAAGCTCATAAAGACCTTCAAGATAGGTGAAAGTGAGTAGCAGGTGTTAACATATTAGACCTCCATGAACAACAGAGTCGTCATATTAGGAAGACCGAACGTCGGAAAGTCTTCCCTCTTCAACAGGATCATAGGGCGCAGGAAGGCTATAGTTGAGGACATGCCCGGTGTGACGAGGGATATCATAGAGGCGAAGACTGACTGGGCGGGGAAGGAGTTCATACTCGTTGACACCGGGGGACTGGTTCCCCAGACCCACGATGAGATACTTCAGAAGGTAAAGGAGACGATAGAGAGGGAGGTAAAGAGGTCTGACGTTGTGCTCTTCGTTGTAAGTGTCAGGGAGGGTGTGACACCCCTTGACGAGGAGATAGCCCGTCTCCTCTACCCGTACAGAGACAAAGTCCTTCTCGTTGTAAACAAGGTTGATACGGAGAGGGATGAGGAGGCTGTGGGAGAGTTCTACCGGCTCGGATACGAGCTTCTCTTTCCCGTGTCCTCCGTTCACGGAAGAGGGGTCGGGGAGCTCCTGGATGAGGTCGTTAAGAGGCTGAGAGAAGAGAGGGTTGAGCTGAACTACAGGGGAATAAGGATAACCCTTGCGGGGAGACCGAACGTGGGGAAGTCTTCCTTACTGAACGCATTGCTTAGGGAGGAGAGGGTTATAGTCTCACCGGTCGCAGGAACCACAAGGGATACTGTTGAAGTTCCCTTTAAGTGGAAAGGGAGAGAGTTTGTACTTGTTGATACAGCTGGTGTGAGGAGACCTTCAAACGTTGAGTACGGGGTTGAGTTCTTCTCGGTGGGTCGTTCACTGAAGGCTATAGACAGTTCCGACATAGTATGTCTCGTGATAGATGCGAGTGAGGGGATAACGAGACAGGATAAGAGGCTCGGAGGTCTAATACACAGGAGGAACAAGGGTTGCGTGATAGTTGCCAACAAGATGGATCTCTGTTCCCTGTCAGAGGAGGAGGTTTTAAAACTCATAAGAAAGGATCTCTTCTTTCTGGACTATGCCCCTGTTGCTTTTACCGTTGCGACAGAGGGAAGAGGTGTTGAAGATATCCTTGAGAAGGCTGTGCTCGTCTACGAGGACTACACAAAACAGCACAAGACTTCCTTCGTGAACAGGGCGGTGCAGGATATACTCAGGGATAAGCCCATACATCACAGGGGTAAGGAAGTTAAGGTCTACTATGCCTTTCAGGAGGATATAAAGCCTCCAACTGTCGTGGTTATAACCAACTACCCCGACGCGTGGAAGGAGAGCTACAGGAGGTTCTTCATAAAGAGGCTGAGGGAAGCCCTGGACATAAGGCATTCACCCCTCAGGCTCGTTGTAAAGGGAAGGGAGTAGCTCACTTTATAAGCCTGTTTAGTTCGTCCGCTGACCTGGGAAGTCCCACTATGTACTTTCCATTCATACCTACCACCGTAGGTGTTCCGGATACCCCGATCTCCTGCATCAGCTTCATATTTCCCTCTATAGCCTCCTTCCCTTTCTTACACTGGTTCTTTGTGTTCACGTTCCTGTGAATATCTTCAAAGCTCTTCTTATCGCATACCATTGCGACAGCCTTGGGCTTGGCGTTGGGATGTATAGGCAGTGGATACAGTATCACCTTTACCTTAACATGGTTCTTCTTTGCCCACTCCTTGAGGACAGGTGTAAGTCTTCTACAGAAGGGGCAGTCAGGGTCTGTTATGTAGTAAACGAACTTGTCTCCTTTACCGTAGGTCATGTTTACATGCTTTTCAAGCTTGTTCAGAACCTCTTTTGAAACGGTCATGTACTTGCTGACCGTCTTCTGGGTCAGGTTTTCCTTTGTATCCACGTTGAAGGCGTTCCCAACTATGTAGTTTTTGCCCTCGGAGTTGGTATAAAGGACGATGGGCTTTAACCCTATCTTAAGGACTACCTCGCACAGTCCCTTAAACCCCTCAGCTGGCTTCAGTTCAACTATCTTGAACTCCCTGTTTACCAGCTTGCTGAGGTTTGCTTTAACCGAACTCTTGTCCGGGCAGGTCTTTGCCTGCGTGGTTTTACAGGAATACAGAAGGGCAGAACCCACCATGATAGCAAGGATCGCTTTCTTCATTATCTACCTCCACTTTTTATGTTTCCAGATTTTATTAATATACACCATAAGCGCATAAGCTCCTGAAACTGTTATGAATATCTCCACAAGAAGCAGGGGTACATAAAGGTAGGGATTCTCTTCAATCCCCTTTAAGGTCTTCACTATAACGAGCGCATAGAGGCTCACGCCTATGAGTACGAATACGAAGACAGCCAGAGAAAACACCAGAAGGGGAAAGATAACGAAGCGCAGTAGCCAGAGTATCAGCCTGAACCTGAGAAGAAATCTCCACAATTTATATAGTCCCTTCCTCTCTTATTTGAGACTTCTGGAGTATATACTCTTTCCTCATTATAGCCCTGTTCACAGCGTCAACGAATGCGTCCACGCTGGCTTTTATTATATCAGTGTCAACCCCCCTTCCTGAAGCCTTCACTCCATCCAGTTCAAGCACCACCCTTGCCTCAGCCTGAGCGTCCGTATTTGGGGTCAGAGCCTTTATGGAGTAATCCAGAAGCTTCGTATTTATCCCAAGAGCTTTCTGAATAGCCCTTATGGTCGCATCAACGGGTCCGTTGCCTGTTGAGGTAGCGGTTCTCTCTTCGCCTTTGAAGTACAGCTTGACCGTGGCTGTGGGCATGAGGTTGTCGCCACTCTGAACCTGGAAGTGCTCAACCTTTATGGGCTCCTCCTCTTCAAGCTTCATGAACTCCTGGTATATCAGAGCCTCTATGTCCTCATCGTAGACCTCCTTCTTCTTGTCCGCAAGTGCCTTCAACTGTTCGTATATCCTGTTCAGATCCTCTTCGGTGTACTGTATTCCATACTCCTCAAGCTTCTGCTTCAGGGCGTGCCTTCCAGAGTGTTTACCGAGGACTATCCGCCTGCTGGTGGGAAATCCCACGTCCTCTGGATTCATTATCTCGTAGGTGAGCCTGTGGCTCAGTACACCGTGCTGGTGTATGCCTGACTCATGGGCAAAGGCGTTGTCCCCAACTATAGCCTTGTTGGGCGGTACGAAGGACCCTGTTATCCTGCAGAGCAGTCTTGAGGTCTTGTAGAGCTCCTTTGTATCCACCTCGGTGTAAAGCCCATTGAAGTAATCCTTCCTGACCCTGAGAGCCATAACTATCTCCTCAAGGGCTGCGTTCCCCGCTCTCTCACCTATTCCGTTTATTGTGCACTCAACCTGCCTGACACCATGCTTCACCGCTGTCAGGGAGTTTGCCACCGCAAGACCGAGGTCGTCGTGACAGTGGACGCTGAGTATAACCCTGTCTATGTTCGGAACGTTGTTTAGTATGTCCTCTATAAGCTCTGCAAACTCTTCGGGTACAGCGTACCCTACCGTATCCGGTATGTTTATGACCGTCGCACCGGATCTTATAGCCTCCTCTATAGCCCTGTATAGGAACTCCCTCTCACTTCTCGTTGCATCCTCGCAGGAGAATTCAACATCATCGGTAAATTTCCTCGCGTAGGATACCGCCTGCCTGATCCTCTCCAGAACCTGCTCCGGTTCCATCTTCAGCTTGTACTTCATGTGTATCTCCGATGTCGCTATGAAGGTGTGTATCCTCTTCCTCTCTGCGGGCTCTATCGCCTTAGCTGCTATCTCTATGTCCTCCTCACGTGCCCTTGCAAGGGAGCATATCACAGGACCCTTTACCTCACCTGCTATCCTGTTTATAGCTTCAAAGTCCCCCTGAGAAGCTATAGCAAAGCCAGCCTCTATAACATCCACACCGAGTCGGGCGAGTTGCATAGCCATCTGGAGCTTCTCTTCCGTTGTCATAGAAAAGCCAGGTGCCTGTTCTCCATCTCTCAGCGTGGTGTCAAATATGTAAACCTTGTCGCCCATCCTATACCTCCGGAATTGATAATAATTCTCATTTAGAAGGTTGTCAACCTATCATGTCCATAACCTTCTTCAAGCTCACACGCATCCTCTCTATTGCCCTTGCGAGCCTTCCTATCTCGTTCTCGGACTGGTAGGGGATAGGCTCTTCCACCTCTCCTTTACTGATCCTCTCAGCCCTGCTCCTGAGGGCATCTATGGGCTTGAACACTCTGAAGTTGAGTATTACAAGGATTATTCCCGACATGAGTATGAACACTCCACCCACAAGCCCACCGTTGGTCAGACCGTCTATACGAGCCTGAGCCATAACCTTGTCAAAGGGAACATAGACGAGTACAGCCCCGTTTACCTTTCCCACAGGCCAGTTCAAATCCTTCTTCGGCTTGTATATCTGCCTGACAGCGAGAGGCATGTCCTCCACCTTTCCGTGGCACCTGAGACATCCCTTCCTGGGTATGACAGCGAAGGCTTTTATGAAGTACTCCTTTCCTCTGTGGAGGGTTATGCCCTCGTACTCCTTCAGGTTCTTTGATTTCAGGTATGCGATCACCCACATCTCGGTCTCGTTGGGCACATCCCTCGGATTCAGAGGATTTATGGCAACCTGCCTCAGCTCCATGTCGGGTATCTCCCTGTTAACCATGCCGAATATTGAGGCTGTGAAGAATGAGGAGGACTGTGCCTCAAGTATGAAGTCCTGGTTTGTACACCCAGCGGACAGGAGCTCATAGATCTTTGGTCTGAGTGTTTTACGAACGTAGCTCCTTGACGCTCTCACAAAAGCCATAGCGGTTTCTATCCTGCTCCTTGCAGAATCCACCGCCTTGTTTATGGTGACCCTGTAAATGAAGAGTCCAACACCCACACCTATGAGTATTCCGGTTATAACTATGACCACCGTTATCTCAGTCCTTATGCTCTTAAAGGGTGTTTTCATCTTTAAGTCCTCCTGACCCGCTTCAGAAACGCTTCCCTATGATTATCATAGGGTATTTCTTCTGCCAGCCTGTCTATGAACTCATCAAGCCTCCCAACAGGGAGGGTTTCCTCGTCCCAGCCGAACTCGTCCAGGAGCTTCTTCCAGACTATCTTTGCGACAGGACCCATCTCGTCCGTAAACGCTTCCTTTATCTCATTGAGCCTCTGGGGAGGAACCCTGTCTATCACGGTGTCGGACACACTGAGGCTGAACTTTACAGGACGCGGGTTTGTGTCCACGTAAAGGGGATACAGTTTGAACCTGCCGGGGAAGTCCACCTCACCTTCCTGAACCTCCTCTATACTGAAGAGTCTCTGGAGTAGCCCCTTAACCTCCTGCCCCCTGTAGAAGAACTGATAGTATCTGTTAGTCCTTCCTCCGTCCAGATAGAGCAGGGCATTCATCTTTCTGTTCTTTATATCGTCCCTAACCGCATCAAGTTCAGCCTTCACGGTTATATCTCCCTCCTTAAGAATCTCAGGACGAACCATGGCGAGAAGTAGGGGTATGAGGTCTGCGTCTATCAGGAAAATGCTCACAAAACTTCCCTTTGTATTGAGCTTTATGTACTGGAGTGCCCTTTCGCCTATCCTTTCCGGGGCGAATATCCCTACGGGATCTCCGTTGTAGAACACGACCATGCCTACCGGATCCCTCTGGGTGTGGAAGAGTATGTAGCCGTTTAGGTGGCTCTTCTTCGCGAGCGAGTTGAACTGTTCCACATCTATGTGGATCGCTGGTGAGGTAGGCTGGAACTCTTCACCATAGCCCGCTATGCAGAGAGGTCCATCCTTCTCAGGACTGAAATCACTCCTGAGACCGTTCATAATGCTTACGGGATCGGTCTCAACTATCTCAACCATACCAGTCTGGGGAAATCCGTAGTGGGAGTAGTTGGTCTCCTCTATTCCCCTATCGCTCACTATAAACACCCTGTGTATGGTTCCTTCGTAGAAGGGGATGTAGTCTTCTCCCTCCCATGTGGTTATCTTTACAAAGCCCGTGAACTTTTTTCTACGGAGATCTTCTATCAGTGCTTCCGTATTGACAAGCTCCAGGTTTATCTTTTCTTTTACTTCTTGGCGCATGCTTTTTCAACAAGTATCTTCTTTACGATAGCCTGAAAGGTTTCAAGAACACCCTTGCCTTCTGTAGCTATCGCCTCCACGTACTCCGTCCCCCAGGGGTTACACACCGGCTGGAGTTCATCTATGGGAAGAGCGTCCGGCAGGTCTCTCTTGTTGTACTGAACCACAACGGGAAGGGAGTACAGGTCAAAACCCTGCTCCTTTAACACCGCTGCGGTCTCCCTCAGAACGAGGAAGTTTATATTCTCCCTCTCTCTGGAACTGTCCACGACGAAGACCAGACCATCAACACCCTTCATTATCACCTTTCTGAGAGGGTGCAGTCTGAACTGTCCCGGCGTGGTGAGAACCTTTATATCTATGTCCTGCCCCTCAAGGTTTATAGAGCTGAGGAACATCTCAACGAAGAGGGTTCTGTTCTCATCCGTTTCCATAGATATGTAGTCACCTTTGGTGATCCCCTTCTCCCTGAGAATGTCGTAGAGAACCTTTACGTTGGTGCTCTTCCCCGCAAGAGACGCCCCAAAGTAAACTACCTTTAGCTTCATGTCGCCCCCAGTATCTTGTTGAGTTTGTCTTCAATGGCTTCGGGGGAGAGCTTCAGCAGTTTTGACGGTTTTGGCTTAACGGAGGAGAAGATCTTGTTTAACTCGTCCGCAAGCTCCTTCAGGAAGAGCCTCACGGTTCCAAGGGCGACGCTCTTTGGACAGAGCACACCCACCAGAAATCTATCACCCACAGCCTTGACCACCACGTTCTGTTTTTTGCTCTCGTACTGTATAGCGTCAAGGAGGTCTTCCTTTGAGACCATCTTTGCCATCTCAAAGGCTGCGCCAAAGATACCGCTTATTATGCTCGCCAGGAACTCCGCCTGGGTTTCATCAAGGTTCTTGCCGAAGAAGGATATGATACGTCCAGCGTCGTCCGAGAGGATCACGAGGTCTGCGTCGGTTCTCGCCACAAAGTTTTTCAGAGCGTTGACGAGTTTTTTCTCAACCTCTTCATCTATCTCGTACTGGACTATATCAAGTTCCATTGTATCCTCCTGAAATAAATGATAAACCAATCCCTTTCATCATCAAGCCTCACTTAAGAAGGTCCATAACCTTCTTTATGCTGATTCTCATCCTCTCAAAGGCTTCCGCAAGCCTGCCTATCTCGTCCCGCGATTCAACGGGAACTTTCTGGTCAACATCCCCCATACTTATCCTCTCCGTGTGCTCTATGAGGGTATTTATCGGGTCTTCAACGTACTTCTTGAATATCATGTAGCTTATAAAGAAGCTGAATATAAGCCCCACAAAGACGAACATGAGTATGTAAACACCCAGCTGTTTGTAAGAGTCTATTATCGGTGTGAGGTCGTAGCCTATCAGGAGTAATCCTATGTTCCTCCTTGAGAAGTCAAATATGGGTTTTGCAACTACCGCATAGTTCTGAACCACCAGGACCTTCTCCGGGTAGTCCTTCGCCTTCAGCATCAGCTTCCTAAGTATCGGGTTTGTTTCGTAGTAGAGCACGTATGGACCCACCTTCTCAGCACGGGAAGCCCACTCTGAGTGAGCGGCGGACTTCTTCTTGATCAGGACAACGGTGTCCATACCTGTCAGTTCCTTCAGGTTGTCAAGTATCGGGTTGAAGGGAGTTATGAGTTCAACAGCACCCAGGTACTCCTCGCCGTCCATGACAGGGTAGGCGCCCGTAACTATCGTCCTCTTCAGACCTATCTCTATCCCCTTGTGGGGTGCCCTCCTCTGGGCAACCGCGACTATTATCTTCCTGAACTTTGATACGTCTATACCGAACCTCTCGGGATTCCAGGTTCTGAAGAAGGAGACCGCAAGGGGTGTCAGGAAGTGCAATCTGAGATCGTATATGCCTGTCAACGTCTCAAGGTCAGCCCTGACCTTAACGTACTTGTAGAGTAGCTTTCTGTTCTTCTGCCTGAAGGCCCTCTTTACATCCGGGTCCTGACTGACGAGGTAGGCTACCGACAGCCCCGCGTTCTCTCTGTTCTTCACCTGCTCAAGGAAGAGCTTGTATCCATTGTTTAGTGTCTCCTCCGCCTGCTTCTTCAACTGCTGTTGGAGAAGGTAGTAGCTTATACCCGCTACGGACGCTATGAGGACAACCAGTATAACTATGTTCGGAACCACGAACTTCTCTATGAGTGAAGCGTTCTTAAAGTACCTGCCTACCATCTATAACCTCCTGCTAAATTATATCGGGCAATATATCTTCAACCTGTCTGAGGAACTCTCTAGTGGCCTCCTCCTCAGGGATCTCCCTTCTCAGCTTTTCAACGACTATCTTCAGGTGGTTTGTGCTCATTGAGCTTTCTTTAAAGCCAAGTTCACTCAGGGTCTTCTCCCATATGAGCTTCCCCAACGGTCCCATCTCCTTTATAAAGGCGGACTTTATCTCCATGACCTTATCCAGAGGCACCTCGTTGTCGGAGACAACCACCTCTTCTTCAACACCTTCTATGATAACCTCCAGAGGCTTTGGCTTCTCTATCAGGGAGATATCGTAGATGGTTATGGTTCTGTCAGGCAGGTTTTCAACCTTGGTAGCCAGCTTCTCCTTCTCCTCCCCAGCGTTTACGAAAACTCCCTTCTCCTTGACGAGCCTGTCTACATGCTGACCTCTGAAGAACATATCGTACCTGTGTATACCTTCACCATCGGTCACCACGATGGCGTTCTTTTTCTCTTCCACAACAAGCTTCTCAGCTTCTTCATAGGTTTTGAACTCTCCGTCTATCTCCCTGACGTTGTCGGAGTGCATTGAGTAAACGAAGCTGAGTATCTCTGGTTCAAGGGTGTACATGGACATAAAGCTCTTCGCAGGGATAAGGTTGGCATTTATGTAAGTTACCGCGCTATCTCCGAAGGAACCGTCCCCGCCGAACACCGCTACGGGGAAACCAGCCTGAAACACAACTATGCCGAATAGGTTCTCCTCCGTGTAGAGTGCGACGTAGCCGTCAAGGTGACTCCTCTGCGCCAATAGAAACTCCTTGTTTATGTCCAAAAAGCTTATGGACACAGGTTCCTGTATGGGAAGTCCATAGGGAAAGAATATGAGTGAACCATCGTGTAGCAGGCTGTGTCTGTCCTCAACTATACCTACGAGGTCATCTATGGTGGTTTCTACAAGGGTAGCGGTGCCCTCCTTCTTCTCCACCACGAACTTCTCAGCGTCTGAGACGCTCCTGCTACCGTCCGCTTTGAAGGTAACTACCTTGTAGGGTGTGCCTCTGTTGAAGAGCAGGTAGTCGTCCTTGCTCCAGTATACTATCCTGAGAAAGCCCGTGACCTCTTTGCGACGCACCTCGTCGTAAACCTTGCTTATGTTCATTACATTTACGTCAAGGTCTTTAAAAAGGACTCTTTTTATCATCTCCCCTTATGTCCCCTTATTTCGGACATGAACATTATAACTTTACCTTACACGAATCACATACCCCACATACCGGACACTCTCCGCACTTTGGATCCCTCGCTGTACATATATTCTTCCCATGGTTTAGCAAAAGAAAGGAAAACTTAGTCCACTTGTCCTCGGGGACTATCCTCCTGAGTTCCTCCTCAACCTTGTCGGGATCCTTTTTGTCCGTAAAGCCTATCCTCTGGGAAACCCTTAAGACGTGCCTGTCAACAATTATAGCGGGAAGACCGAAGGCTCCTCCCAGAACCATGTTGGCTGTCTTTCTACCCACACCGGGAAGTTTGACCATATCTTCAACGCTCTCGGGTATCCTTCCGCCGAACTCCTCTACAAGGACCTCACAGCACTTCTTTATTAGCTTTGCCTTTCTTCTGTAGAAGTTTATGGAGCTTATGTCCTTCTCAAGCTCCTCCAGAGGAACCTTAACAATATCTTCAGGACCTCTGTACTTTTTGAACAATCTGGGTCTCAGCTCATTGACCTTCTTATCCGATTCCTGCGCTGCGAGGATAGCCTCTATAAGTAGTTCAAAGGCGTTGTCGTACTCCAGCTCAAGCTTTGCATTGGGGTAAAGCTTTCCAAGCTCCTCTATTACCTTCTCAGCCTTTTTTCTCAGCCTTCCAGCTCTTTCAGTATCTTCTCCACGTGACCTTTTGCCTTTACGTTGTACCATGCCTTTACCACCTTTCCCTCCTCGTCTATGAGGAAGGTTGACCTTATTATGCCCTTGGTAACCTTTCCGTACATCTTCTTTTCCCCATAAGCACCGTACGCTTCCGCAACCTTCTTGTCGGGGTCGCTGAGCAGAGGGAAGTTAAGGTTGTACTTCTCCTTGAACTTCCTGTGGGAGTTTATACTGTCCGGACTGACGCCCACGACCTTATATCCCTTGGATACCAGGACGTTCAGGTTGTCCCTGAAGTCGCACGCCTCCACGGTGCACCCCGGAGTGTTGTCCTTGGGGTAGAAGTAAAGTATCAGCCTGTCGCCTCTGAAATCCTTGAGGCAGAACTCCTTTTCTTCTCCCCTCTCATCTATTCCCTTCAGGCAAAAGTCGGGTGCCTTATCTCCTTCTTTAAGCATTACCTGTCCTCCCGTTTCAGTTTAACATTTATTATATGTCCACCTTCGTCTTCAAATCTGAGTTGTGGACCGCCCAGTACACGGGCTTGAGGGTTAACACAGTTGCTTCTTTCATGAGGGCTCTCCATGAGGTGGACGACGACACCATATACTACCACCTCTACAGAAACCTCTTTGAGTACCACTTCCTTCCTACAGACTATGGAAACAGCTTCGCTTACTGGCTGGCTGAGAACGGCTTCCCAGTCCTCGCGGAGAAGTTCTCCGCCATAGACCTCATGGAATGCGTCTGCATAGCGGATATAAGGGCTGAGATGCTGAAGATACTCCACAGCGGTGTGGACGGCTTTGAGAGGTTATGCAAACCCTTTTACTTCATACGTGCCATAAGGAAGGTTGTGGACACGGGCACGGTCGCTAACAGCCTTGAGGAGTTCAGGGAGGGGATCAAGAAGGTGGGAATCCACTCCCTCTTCTACCATCTCGTAACCTCAAGGCTGGTTCACGGGGAGCCGGTGAACGACTTCTCCCGCTGGCTGAGGTCTATGGGTGAGGAGGAGAAGGCTGAGAAGATAGAAAGGATAGACCTTATGGCGTACAGCCTTTACGATGTGAGAGACATGATCCTCAACTATCTGGAGAGCTGAGCATGTTTGAGGAGTACGCAAAGTACATAGACGAGGGAACGCTGAACGAACTGAAACAGCTTGCAAAGGAGCTCAAGGGTGTTCGTATTCTCCACGTGAACTCCACCAAGCACGGAGGTGGTGTCGCAGAGATACTTCACCGTATGGTTCCTCTCATGAACGAACTCGGTATAGAGACCCACTGGGAGGTTATCAGGGGAAACGTAGAGTTCTTCAAGGTAACCAAGAAGATACACAACCTCCTCCACATGCCGGGGAGGGAAACCCTGAGCCACCAGGACGTGATCACCTATATGAGACAGACCTATGAGAATGTATCCCACATAGATACAGACTACTACGATGTTGTGTTCATCCACGACCCCCAGCCTCTTGGACTCATAGTGAAGAAGAAACAGGGGCAGAGATGGATATGGAGGTGCCACATAGACATATCAACGCCCGATGAGGAGGTCTGGAAGTTCCTTGAGATGTTCGTGAACGGATACGATGGGAGCATATTTCACATCCCCGAGTTTGTGAGGGAGGGAGTCCAGATACCTGCCTTCATAATTCCTCCCTCCATAGACCCTATTCACGATAAGAACAGGGAGCTTGACGAGGGGTTTATAAAGAGCACCCTAGAGAGGTTTGGGATAGACCCGGAGAGACCCATAGTTCTTCAGGTATCACGGTTTGACCGTTTAAAAGACCCCATAGGGGTTATAGAGGCTTACAGGATGGTGAAGAGGAGGTACGACTGTCAGCTTGTCCTCGCGGGCTCCTTTGCGGACGACGACCCTGAGGGTGCAGAGGTTTACAGGGAGGTTATGGAGGCTAAGGGTGATGATCAGGACATATTTGTTCTCAATCTTCCTCCAGACAGCCACAGGGAGATAAACGCCCTTCAGAGGTCGGCGACGGTTGTGGTTCAGAAGTCTATAAGGGAAGGGTTTGGGCTCGTTGTCTCTGAAGCGATGTGGAAGTACAAGCCCGTCATAGGCAGTAACATAGGTGGTATAAGGAGGCAGATAATAAACGGTGTAACAGGTTATCTGGTAAACAGCATTGAGGGGACAGCCTTCAGGGTAAAACAGCTACTCGCCAATCCGAAGGACAGGGAGGAGATGGGCAGGAACGCCCACGAGAGGGTGAGGCACAGCTTCCTCATCACGAGGCATATCAAGGACTACCTACTTGTCGTTTACAAGCTCCTCAAGTCTTGATAGGAACCCGTAAACGTCATCTACACTATGTAGGAGCACCTCAGCTTCCGGGGGCTTCTCTCTGCCAACGAACACGGGGATACCTCCCAGCTCCTTGACCTTTCTGAGGGCGTAAAGGTCTGTTGTATCATCGCCTATGTATATCACCCTTTCCTTTCCATCCCATCCAACGAGTCTTAAAAAGTTCTCAACAGCCTTCCCTTTGTCCACCCTTTCATAGACAGCTTCAAGAACCTTTTTCCCCTCTATCACCCTGACAGGTGGGTTCTCCCTTACGAACTCTTCAAAAAGTTTCCTCACCTCCGTTTCCTCTCCAGGGAAGTTCCTGTAGTGGAGTGCAAAGCATCCCTCCTTCTCCTCCAGTAAGATACCCTTCATAGAGGTTATTTTTTTCTTTAAAGGGGAAAGATCTGGGAGTTTTGCACCCAGAAAGTTCTCAATCAGGGTACTTCCTTTAAAGATCTTGGCTCCATGGGATGTGATAACGTAGAGTGTCTCCGGAATTTCCCCGAAAACTTCTCTGAAGCTCTCCATGCTTCTTCCAGTAACTATGGCAACTCTGTGTTTTTTTGAGAGCTCTTCAAGAAATTTCTTCCTCTTAGCTTCTATTTTTGCCTCTTCTGGTCTGCAAACTATGGGTACAAGTGTGCCATCGTAGTCCAGAAGCAAGATCATATTGAAAAATCTATACTTTTCTTGACAGCCTGTCCATACAAATCTAATATTAAAAAATTAATGAAATTGATAGTAGTATCAAACAGAGAACCCTACAGGGTAGAAACTTCAAGGGGAAGAGGCAGATTAGAGAAGACGGTCGGAGGGCTCGTCTCAGCCCTTGAACCCATACTGAGAAAGGAAGGAGGCGTGTGGATATGCTGGGGCAGGAAGGGACAGAAGACCCCCTTAGAGACCCGCATAACAGAAGACTTTCTCATGAAGCAGGTTCCCCTTACGAGCAATGACGTCTCCGAGTACTACTACGGCTTTTCCAACGAGACCCTGTGGCCTCTCTGCCACATGTTCCTTAACAGAACGCACTTTGACAGCAGGTACTGGCTCGGTTACAGAAGGGTGAACAGAAAGTTTGCCAGGGCTGTTTCAGAGGTCTATACTCCGGGCTCAAAGATACTGGTGAACGACTATCAGCTCGCCCTCGTTCCAAAACTGCTAAAGGAACAGGGTATAGAGGATACCATATACATGTTCTGGCACATACCCTTTCCTCCCTACTTCATGCTCAGGTTCCTGCCACAGAGAAGGGAGATACTTGAAGGTATGCTCGGGGCGGACGTCATAGGTTTTCACACCCAGCACTATGTTCATAACTTTCAGGAGTGTGCAAGGGATATACTTGGAGCGCTTTACGATGACGACACCATTTACTGGAATGGCAGAAAGATAAAGGTGAGGGCGATACCGATAGGTATAGATGTGGAGAGATGGGAAAGGCTCACCTCAGAGCCCAAGGTTGTGAAGTATGCGAGGAACCTTAGGAAGAAGCTCGGCGTTGAGTACGTGGGGATAGGCGTTGACAGGCTGGACTACACAAAGGGACTTGAGGAAAAGTTCAGGGGCATAGGTAGGTTCTTTGAGAAGTACCCCTCATTCAGGGGTAAGGTCTCCTTCATTCAGATCGCTGCGCCTACAAGAACGAGGCTTGAAGATTACATGGACATAAAGAGGAAAACGGACGAGATAGTGGGTATGATTGAGGGGAAATTTGGGGAGCCCGGGTGGGTGCCTATATACTACTACTATAAGAATTACAGAGATGAAAGACTGGCTTCCCTCTATATGGTTGCGGACTTCGCCCTTGTGACACCCCTGATAGACGGTCTGAACCTCGTATCAAAGGAGTACGTTGCCTCCAAGAGGGACAACGATGGCGTCCTGATACTGAGTGAGTTCGCTGGTGTTAGCGTACAGCTGATGGACGGAGCCCTCATCGTGAACCCCTTTGACGAGGAAGCTATAGCCGAAGCTATCTACATGGCTTTGAAGATGCGAAAACGTGAGAGGAGGGAGAGGATGGAGATGTTGAAAAAGAAGGTTGTGAACGAGGACATCCACTGGTGGCTTAAGAACTTCTTAAAGGATGTATCTGCTTAACTCCTCGTCCCTGACTATTCCCTCAAGCTTTGCCCTCACGAACTTGCTATCAATTATTATGTGCTGACCGCTCATCTCCGGAGCGTTGAAGGATATGTCCTCAAGGAGCCTCTCCATAACCGTGTGGAGCCTCCTCGCGCCTATGTTCTCAGTCCTGTTGTTGGCGTCCTCGGATATGCGGGCTATCTCCTCTATGGCGTCCTCTGTGAACTCTATCTCAACCCCTTCCGTTCTGAGAAGTTCCACATACTGCTTGGTAAGCGCGTTCTCTGGCTCAGTCAGTATTTTTACGAAGTCCTCCTTGGTCAGGGGCTTGAGCTCAACCCTTATGGGGAACCTTCCCTGGAGCTCTGGTATGAGGTCTGAGGGTTTTGCCATGTGAAAGGCTCCAGCCCCTATGAAGAGTATGTGATCTGTCTTCACAGGTCCGTACTTGGTGTTTACGGTCGTGCCCTCAAGTATGGGTAGGAGATCCCTCTGAACTCCCTCTCTTGACACGCCGGGTCCCGTGCCCGGCGTCTTTACAGCTATCTTGTCTATCTCGTCTATGAATATTATCCCGAAGTTCTCAGCCCTGAAGACAGCCTCCCGTGCCACCTCCTCCATGTCTATCAGCTTTTCAGCTTCCTCCTGTTCTAGGATGTGAAGAGCCTCCCTTACCCTGAGTTTTCTCCTCTTTTTGGAAGGCATGAGGTTTGAGAACATCTCCCTGAGCTGGTTCTCCAGCTCTTCAAAGCCGGGAGGTCCTGCTATGCCAACCATGGGAACCGCCTTCTCCTGGACGTCTATCTCTATGACCTTATCGTCCAGCTCTCCCCTCCTGAGCTTCTCCCTGAGCTCTTCCCTCTTCCCCGCATCCCGGGACTCCCTTATCCCAAAGCTGGTGAACTGCTGGGGAACAAGGTAGTCAAGTATCCTCTCTTCCGCAAGCTTTCTCGCCCTCTCCCTGACCCTTTCAACCTTCTCCCTCTTTACCATCTGATAGGAGACCTCTGCGAGCTCCCTGACCATTGACTCCACATCCCTTCCAACGTAACCGACCTCCGTGTACTTGGTCGCCTCCACCTTAACGAAGGGAGCCTTTATGAGACCCGCCAGCCTCCTCGCTATCTCCGTCTTACCCACCCCCGTGGGTCCTATCATCAGGATATTTTTAGGGGCTACCTCGTCCCTTATGTAGTCGGGAAGCTTCTGCCTCCTCCACCTGTTCCTGAGGGCTATCGCGACAGCCTTCTTCGCATCCTCCTGCCCCACTACATACTTGTTGAGTTCCTCAACTGTTCTCTTGGGGGTGAGCTCTTCCAGGAGCTCAGAAAGCTGGCTCGTCATCTCCGAATCCTCTCCTTGTGAGTTCCTTGGGCGTGTTCTTAACAACCTCTTCAAGGAACTTATCTATGTCTTCGGGAAACCTCTCAAACTCAGGCTCAACAGGGAAGAACCTCTTCACAACCTCAACGGGTGGGTTCCCATAGCCGATCGCAGGGAGTATCCTCTTCGCTCCCCTGCGTGCGGCCTCCCTGTAGGCTATCTTGTATCCTTCCCTGAAGGCTGTCTCTATGTCCTTGAACCTCTCTATCTCGTCTCCAAGCTCGTACAGGACTATGTCGTAGGTTGTCTTCCTGAACCTGTCCCAGTCCCTTATTCCCACTATGTAGTTCTTCCCCGACCACTGCTTGAGCTCAACGGACTTGATGTTCCCAAGCTTGAAAGACAGTATGTAGTAATCTATCAGCTGTCTGTCCGCATAGATATCAAGAAAGAAGAAGAACTCCATAACGCCTCCTGTCAGGTTTAATAATATAATCCAGAAATTTGATACTCGGGAATTTTTGCTATAATGTATTCTCCCGTGGAGGACCTAATGAACGAATTTGAAAAACTCCTGAGCGAAGCCCTCCCGCAAGAAGAAGCCTTCAAGAGAGGGAAGATAGTAAAGGGCAAGGTAATAAAGATAGACGAGAGATACGTGTACGTGGACATCGGCTACAAGGTTGAGGGGGTGATACCCCGTGAGGAGGTTAACGAGGATATAAAGGAAGGAGATGAGATACAGGCTGTGATAGTCAAGATATCTCCCCGTCTGGACTACCCACGCCTATCGTACAGGATAATCTCCCAGCAGAAAGGACTTGAAGAGCTCCAGAAGGCTTACGTTGAAGGGCGAGAGGTCGTCGGAAACGTTGAGAAGAAGACGAGAGGAGGCTTTATAGTTGATATAGAAGGGGTTAAGGCTTTTCTGCCTGCGAGCGAAGCTGGCAAGAAGCTCAGCGTTGGAAAACCTGTCAGGGTTAAGGTTATAGAGATAAGCCTCCAGAAGGAAAGACCCAAGGTGATCGTATCTCACAGGGCTTACCTTGAAGAGGAGAGGGAGAAGAGGAAGCAGGAGCTTCTGAAGAAGCTAAACAGGGGAGACATAGTTGAGGGTAAGGTCATAAAGATAGACCCGAACAAGGGGATAACCCTGCTCATAGAGGGAGTCCTGAGAGCCTTCCTGCCTAAGGAGGAACTCTCCTGGGGCAGGGACAAGAACCCCTTCAACTATGCTGAAGTTGACGAGACCATAAAGGTCAGGGTAAAGAAGAAGAGCAGGGATAAGGACTTCCTCATAGTCTCTCTCAGGGAGTTAAAGGAGAACCCATGGGAGAAGTTCACGAGAGAGCACAAGGTGGGAGATCTCATAGAGGCAAGGGTTTCCCAGGTTGTCTCCAAAGGTGTTGTTCTTGACATAGAGGAAGGGCTTGAAGGCTTTGTCCCCTCAGAAGAGGTCAGCTGGAACGGAGAGGCACCTCAGAAGGGGGAGAACGTTAAGGCAAAGATACTCAGGATAGAGCCCAAGAGGAAGAGGGTCATACTGAGCATAAGGCAGGCTCTTCCCAAACCCTGGGAGGAGTTCCTTGATAAGAACCCTGTGGGTTCAAAGGTCAAGGGAAAGGTTGAGAGGATAGAGGGGAGCAAGGCTATAGTTGACCTCGGAGATGAGAAAGTCAAAGGTGTCATCCACAGGAGCGACCTCTCATGGACCAAGCCAAAGAGGATAGAAGAGGTTCTCAAGGAAGGAGAGGAGAGGGAGTTCGTCATCCTTGGAACGGAAGGCAAGTACATAAAGCTTGGGATAAAACAGCTCACTCCAAACCCCTGGGAGATTGTTCAGGAAAGGTACAAGGTTGGAGATGTGATCACGCTGAAGGCAAAGGAAGTTATGCCCTTTGGTGCCTTCCTTGAGCTTCCGGAGGGCGTTGAAGGTCTCCTCCCCCTATCAGAGGTTCCGAGGGACGTAAAACTTGATGTTGGAGAGGAGTACGAGGTACAGATAATTGACCTGAACCCGAAGGAAGGGAAGATAACCTTCTCCATCAAAGCTCTCAGAGGAGAAGAAGAGAAAACCGAGGAGCCCCACACCCAAGAAGAAGAGGTTTCAACCGCGGGCTTCAAGCTCGGGGATATCCTGAAGAAGAAGTGGAAGATGTAAGGTTTGGAGCTCTGTTATGACTAAGAAGGACATAGCAAACCTCATCTACGGAAGGTGTGAAGAGGAGTTTGAAGCGACAAAGAAGGAGATCTATCAGATAGTCTCCGAGATATTTGAGCTCATAGAGGAAACTCTAAAGAAGGGGGAGAAAGTTCAGATATCTGGTTTTGGAACCTTCATAGTTAAGACCAGGAAGGGAAAGATCGGCAGGAACCCAAGGACAGGGGAAGAGGTGCCCGTCCCCGACAGGAAGGTTATAGTATTCAAACCCAGCAAGAAACTCTTAGAACTGGTTGAGCTAAAACTCAAGAAAGTATAATTAAAAGTAAGGACGGGGTGTAGCGCAGGTGGCAGCGCGCTGGCATGGGGGGCCAGAGGTCCCGGGTTCAAGTCCCGGCACCCCGATTTAGAATAAGGAGAAGGAGGTGGAGAGATGGTTATAGAGCTCAAACCTGTGGAAGTTGACGTTGAGCCCCTGGTTACAAGGGTCTTTCTGAAGGCTATAGACCTGCTGGGTGGGCTTCATAAGCTTGCAGAGTTCAAAACGCTCACATGGCTACCCTCTCTTGCCAGGGCTTCCTTTGCTGTAGTGCTGAGGGAAGAGTACCTGAAGACGGAGGAGGAGATAGCCGAGCTGGTCGGCTTAACGAGACAGACAGTCAGGAACATCCTCAGGGCTGACCCCGAGCTCGCCATGTACAAGATAGAGCACATAGACGAGCTCACTCAGGAGGAGAAGAAGGAGCTAAGGGTTCACACCGCGGGTGGTATAGCCAAGCTCGCTTATAAGCTCGTCAAGGAGGGACACGAGGAACCCAAGATCTTCCTTGAGTACTGCACCCAGACCGCTGTCGCCCTTGATATACCCTGGGCTTACATGGTTCTCAAGAGGATAAAGGGGACGGACTTCCCCATACACTCAGCTGAGGACATAAGGGAGAAGCTCACAGGCGTGATGATAAAGGGAAGGAAGGCTGAGGAGGTGGTTGGAGAGTTAGACTACCCGATAAACAACCCCGCAGAGCTACTCCACAGGATAAAGGAGAACCTCAAGATGCACGGAATAGAATGAATGTATGCGCTATGTTGCCTTCCTTCTTCTCCTCTTGCTCTCCCTCTACTTCCTCGTTGTCAAGCCTTACCTGACAGCAAAGCGTGTTTACTACAGGGTTGAGGGGCTTGGCTTAAGCCTCTCCCCTTTTAACCTTAGAGTCAGGCTCATGTACCTCTACTTACCTTTCCAAGGAAAGTACATCTTCCTCAACCTCACAGGGCTTTCCCTTGAACTCCATGAAGAGCCGAAGTTATCCCTAAGAGAGGGAAACCTTACGATAGTTGAGGGGGCAAGATCCCGAGGGAAGAAAGGGGGAGAGAGAAAACCTCCCTACCTTGTAGTCCCGGAGTTCCTGAAGACCATGGAGCTTGAGATTGGAAAGTTTCTCTTCACTTATGCGGGAGAGGGCAATATCAGTGTGCTGGCTGAGGGAGTAAAACTTAAAGACCGTACCCTAAAAGGTGAAGTGAAGGTTCTCGCTGAGGGAAGGCAGGTAAACGTTCGGATAGGACGGGTCAGGCTGTTAAAGGAGGGAATTGGTGTAGAGTCCTTAAAATTGAGCTCAGATCTCTTTGATCTCTCTTTAAGAGGTATTGTTAAAGAAGGAGAACCGACAGCAAGCTTTGAACTCGCAGGGACGGTTAAAGAAATTGACCTGCCTACAGTGTATGTAGCTCCTGTGAAGCTTCAGGGAAGGGGCAGGGCAAATTACAGGGGTGTCAGCATTCTGCTGAAGGCGGAAACTGAAAAGGTCTGGGTAAAGGGCAGGAAGAGCTTTTCAGGGGTCAGGGCTTCGGGGCTCGCCACCCTGCTCTTTGGAAAAGAGCTAACGCTGAGAGGCAGGCTTGAGAGTCCAAGTATAGATGCGGATTACAGCCTTGAGCTGATGCCGAGGAAGCACCTTAGCCTCACGGTGAGGCGCTTCCCTGTAGATTCGGAGCTCATAGGCACAGAGAACTTCTTCTTTGCGTGGGCAGGAGGAACTCTTGAGCTTGACCTTGACAGAGGAGACCTTTCCCTTTTAGCTGAGACCGATGGTATCGGGGTTGAAGGGCTCGCATTCGGCGGAGCCGAGTTCTCTATGGACTACAACTACAGAACGGGGAAAGGGAGTCTTGAGCTTGCGGTCAGAAACCCTGCGGAGCTTTACCTGAGCGGACATATAAACAACAGCAGTTTCAGGAGTCGCTTACTGTTAAAGAACCTGCTCCTTGTCTCAGGGGGTCTGTCAACCTTTCTGTCCTACCGAGGTAGGTTTGATTACGAGGGCACGCCCATACTCAAGGGGAGAGGAGTACTCGGGGACGTGTTTTACAGGGACTTTCTCCTCGGAAAGGTGAACTATACTGTTGAGCTGAAGGGCGAAAGGATAGACCTCACTTACAGAGGAGAGGGCTTCTCTGGAGAGGCAAAGGGGACTATGAAAGGTGGCATCCTCTCCATCACAGAGCTGAAAAGCTTCAAAAGGAAGTTCCGCGGTTACACCCTATACGTGAATAAGGGAAGTGTTGAGCTCTCTCTGAGCGGTGAAAAGCTCGCCCTTGCCCTTGACCTTAAAGAGTCCCGGCTGTCGGGAGCGGGGGTCAGTGTGCCCTTCAGCTGGAAGCTAAAACTCCTGAAGGAAAAGGAGATGACCGGTAACTTCCTTCTGCTGGCGAAGAATGTGAGCGTGGGGGAGAGACTTTTCCCTGAAGATATACGCGTGAATGGGGAGATAGCCTCTTCCCGTGTAAAGGGAAGGTATGAGGTCAGCGAGCTCCTGGAGGGAGAGTATTCTATAGACCTTCACAAGAAGCTCTTGAAAACTCACGGCAGTGTGAGGAAAGGTCCCCTCCGGGCTGAGTTTGTGTTCAGAGGCTCACCCGCAGAGGGTTCTGTACGCTCTCAGGCAAGCCTTGACATAAAGGGAGAACGGACGGACGTTGGGCTGACCGCCCAATACTCCGACGGAAATTTTGAGATCAGGGTGAGTCCATTTGCGTACAGGTACAGGGTCTCTGAGCTAAAGTTCGGTGGTGCGAGGGTTACAGGAGAAGGCTACAGGGGAAACATAGAGCTCGGGAAGGTAAGCTTTTCCATACTCGGCAAGCCCGCTGTTGTATTGAGGGAGAAGGAAGGCTCCTTTAACCTTATGGAGAGAGCCTTAAAGTTATCCCTTGTATCCCAGGGAGCTATCTCCGGAACGACCGTAGTTTCCTATAGTAAAGAGGAGGGGCTTAGTGTAAACTCTTCCGGAGACGTTGACCTTGACGCTCTATCCTTCTTCGTCGCAACACCTATAGGGGGTAACGCTAAGGGTAAGCTCGGCTACAGATTTTCCTACAGCAGGGGTAATATGTCCCTCCTTCTGAAGAACAGGGGGAGGGTTGTCACCTACTCCAGATACTTCGCCTTTCCTATGGACGCCTGGGTAGAGCTGAGAGCTCTCGGAAAGAGCCTGTCAGCCTTCATAACGGTGTGGAGGGACAACTCAGGGCTCTCCGCGAACGTGGGCTCCAACGACCTCAAGAGTTACTATGTTTACCTTACCTCAAGGGATCTACCCTTCGCCTACAGAACCCACTCCTTCTCGCTGAAGCTTGATGTCAGCTCCGAAGGCTGGGTCAGGGTATCAGACCTCTCTAAGGTCTCCGTGAATATGGACATGCTCCTCAGCGGTGAGGCTGAGATAACAAAGTTGGGTGGAGGTAAAGGCAAGAAGGAGAGGGGAGCTGAAGAGGTAGAGCTTGATGTAAGGTTTGATACTTCTAAACCCATAAGGGTCTCCCTGCCGGAGGGTTACGTCTACGTGAAGGTGAAGGGATGGGTCGGCGGTAAGGCGAGCGACCCAAGGTACGCTGTGAACGTTGAATTTCTCTCCGGGGAACTCACATACTTCGGGAGGAGGTTCTTCGTGAGGAGCGGAACTGTAAGCCTGCTGAGGGAGGAGGAGGTTAAGGAGAGCAGTATTGACATATCGCTTGTAAACCCCTCCGAAGATATGAGCATCTTCATAAACCTCCGGGGTGACCTTGAGGAGCCCAGCATCGTAGTCTGGTCTGAGCCACCCAGGAGCACCCAGGAGATACTAACAAAGCTCGTAATAGGTAGTACAGCGGAGGGACTCATACCGGTCGCAAAGACCCTTTTCAAACAGCTTGGATACCTTGGGAACGTGAGGAGTGGACTCTCAAGCCTCCTTGGAGTTGATATAACCCTCTCAACCCAGACGGGAACTCAGGGAGATATAGGAATAAACGTTAACATAAAGAAGAAGATAGCGAGGGCTTTCACCATAGAGTACCAGCAGAGCACACTGAAAGATCCAAGATCTACTTACTACGGAGGGAGCATAAGCCTTCCGGGTGGAACCTACTTCTACGGGCGGGTGTTTGCGGACAACACATCGGAGATAAAATTAAGGTTCATAAGGAAGTTTGACTTTTAGAATGGCCGACAGGAAGAAGCTACTTGAGTTTATTGACAGCCTCCTGAAGAACAACGGTCTCAAGCTCAGGAGGGGGTTCGGCATAGGGCTATACCTCTATAACCAGCTGAAGGACAGCGCACCTCCCTACGTTTTAGAAAACCTCCAGCTCTTTGACAGGATGCCCTTTGAGAAGAAGAAAGCTCTACTCCTTGACCTGAGGAGGTTCCTTGAGGAGTTTGGTGGGTACCCACGCAAGAGGGAGAAGGTGAAGAAGAAAAAGATAAAGGATTTTCTCGTCCCCATAGAGAAATTGAAGTTCCTTGATGAAAAGGAGGTGAAGGTTTTGAAGTCCCTCGGTATAGAGACCCTCCTTGATGCTCTATTCTTCTTCCCCCTTAGGTACGAGGACAGGAGACCTCTCTCCTCCATAAGGCTTGCGAAGGTTGGGGAGAAGGTTGTGCTAAGACTGAGGGTGAAGGATGTGCGCAGGGTAAAGGACGGCAGATACACAGCGGAGGTTGTGTGTACCGACGGCACTGAGGAGATCAAGCTGAGGTTCAGGTTCAAGAAGAACGACTTCATATTTGCCCTCTACAGGAAGGGAAGGGAAGTCGTAGTTCTCGGGAGGCTGAAGTCCTTCAACAGGGAGAGATACATCGTCCACCCGGAGCTTCTGAGGGAGGGTGAGTTCGGAAGGATATTTCCCCTCTACTATGTGAGGGCTAAGGGGGAGGTCACGAGGATCTCCTCCAGAACACGCCAGAACAGGGTAAGACAGGCACTCCAGAAGGCTGTCCAGAAAACAGCAAGATATTTACCCGAGTATCTCCCCGAAGGTATGAGGAAAAAGTATGGCTTTCCGGAGATAGAAGAGACCGTAGAGTTCCTTCACATACCCGAGGGTATTGACCTGAAGAACCTCAACAACTTTTCGGACATATACCACAGGAGAGCTATATACGATGACCTCTTCCTATTTCAGCTGTCCCTCCTTTTAAAGAAGAAGGAAACGGAGCTTGAGACTTCTCCAAGGATAGACCTCCCGGTTGACAGGTTCATTGCGAGTTTTCAGGAAAAGCTCAGCTTCAGGCTTACCAACGCCCAGGTAAGGGTCCTCAGAGAGATACTCACGGACATGGGGAAGGAACACCCTATGAACAGACTCCTCCAGGGGGACGTTGGCTCGGGCAAGACGGTGGTCGCCATCGGTTCAGCCCTCGCTACGGTGCAGAAGGGTTATCAGGTTGCGGTCATGGTTCCAACGGAGATACTCGCCCACCAGCACTACGTGAAGTTCAGGGAGTTCTTTGAGAAGGAGGGGATAGAGGTCGCCCTCCTGACCGGAAGCCTTACACAGGCTCAGAAGAGAAGTGTTTACAGGCACGTGAGAGAGGGTAACGTGAAGGTGGTTGTCGGCACCCACGCACTAATTCAGGATAAGGTTGAGTTCCATCGCCTCGGTCTCGTGATCATAGACGAACAGCACAGGTTCGGTGTCATGCAGAGGAAGCTTCTCCTTGAGAAGGGGAAGGGTCTTTACCCCCACTGTCTCGTCATGAGCGCGACACCCATACCGAGGACTCTGGCTCTCTCCGTTTACGGAGACCTTGACATATCCATCATAGACGAACTGCCTCCCGGAAGAAAGGAGGTCAGAACCCTCCTCCTCTACGAGAGCGAGAAGGACAAACTCCTTGAAGCGGTTAAGAGGGAGCTCTCCATGGGAAACAAGGTTTACGTGATCTATCCCCTTATAGAGGAGTCCGAGAAGATGGAGCTCAAATCCGCTGTGGAGGAGTACGAGCGCTGGAAGAAACTACTTCCGGACAGGAAGGTTCTCCTTCTCCACGGGAGGCTGAGTGACAGCGAGAAGAGGGAGGTTATGGAGGAGTTCAAGGAGGAGGGGGACGTCCTCGTATCCACAACGGTGATAGAGGTGGGGATAGATGTGCCAGAGGCGACCCTGATGATAGTTGAAGAGGCCCACCGGTTCGGACTGTCCCAGCTTCACCAGCTCAGGGGAAGGGTTGGCAGGTCTGAAAGACCCTCCTACTGTTACCTCGTGGTGCCCGACAGCATAAGGAGGAGCGATGCGGATGCCATAAAGAGGCTGAAGGTTCTGGTCAGAACCAACGACGGTTTTGAGGTCGCCGAGATGGACATGAAGCTGAGGGGTCCCGGAGAACTGCTGGGGGTATCCCAGTCGGGGTACTTCGGTTTCAACGTGGCTAACCTCGCCAGGTCTCACGACAGGGCTGTCCTCCAGAACGCGAGGGAGGACGCACGGGAGCTTCTGGAGATAGACCCACGGCTTGAAAAACACCCGGAGCTCAGGGAACTGCTCCTCTACAGATACGGAGACAAGCTTGACCTCAGCTACATCGCCTGAGCGCTAACCTAGCGCCTGCTCTTGGAGCCTCAGCCAGCCTTGAAGGGAGGGACGCTCACGTCCTCAAAGAGGGGGTTGACCTCCTTTCCTACGAGATTTGCCAGCTCTTCGTTGAGACTCTCAAGGGAACTCTTAACAAAGGACTCCTCCACAAAGAGGATCTCTCCCTTTCCATCTATCAGATAGAGGGTCGGGACTACCTGAACATCGTAGGCTACGGATACGCCGTAATCGGGAGCGTCGCTCGCCTGGGGAAAGGTGAGCCCATAGTTTCTGGAAAACTCCTCCGTGTCCGAACATACATCCTGGGATACGCCGAGGAACCTTATCCTGTCCCCGTAACTCTTGAACATCCTCTCCACAAAGGGGAGTGTGAGCTGGCATGTAGGACAGCTGACCTTGTAAAAGACCAGCAGGTTATAGCCTCCCGATGAGCTGAGCTCAAACTCTCCCTCAGGACAGAGCCTGAGCTTAAAGTCCGGTGCCCTGTCTCCTTTCTTTAAAGGCATATCTCTCCCTCCTTCAGATCTGACCTAAGAGCATGAGTTGCTTGACGGTTTCCTTGTAGGCTCTCTGAACCTCCCTCGCCGACTTCTCCACGTCCTCAAACCCGAGTATCCCCGCAGAGATAGCCAGGTTCCTGCATCCTGCCTTCACCACCTCCGCAACCCTGTATGGCATTATCCCCCCTATGCACACTATGGGCTTTTCGGATACCCTTACCGCCTCCCTGAGTGCTTCCACACCGACGAGCCTGTAGTCTTCCTTGGTGGTAGTGTGGTATATGGAGCCAAAGCCTATGTAGTCTATGGGGAGCTCCTGGGCTTTCTTGACCTCCTCAAGACTGTTGGCTGTGTAACCTATGTAAAGCTTGTCTCCCACAACCTTCCTTACCGCTTCGGGAGGGAGATCCTTCTTCCCAACGTGGACTCCATCAGCGTCAACCGCAAGGGCGAGGTCAGCCCTGTCGTTCACAACCAGATCCGCGTTGTACTTTCGGGTCAGCTCCCTGAGCTTCAGAAGCTCCTCGTACATCTCCCTTGTGTTCTTGTTCTTGAACCTGTACTGAACTGCGGTTACGCCTCCTCTGAGAGCTTTCTCTATGGTTTCAAGGAGGTCTCTACCCTTAAAGTACTTGTCGTCGGTTATGAGATATATGGTAAGGTTCATAGCTTCCTCCTTTTGTGGCGGAGAGGGAGGGATTCGAACCCTCGGAGGGCTGTTAACCCTCTGCCGCTTAGCAAGCGGCCGCCTTCGGCCACTCGGCCACCTCTCCTGGGTCTTAAAATTATATACCACATGAACATCTTTGACAGATACCTGCTCCTGAACTTCCTGAAGGTCTTCGGGGTCGTGAGCGTTGTATCCGTCGGTCTGATAGTCATATACAGCCTTACCGATTTCTTCCTCGGTTTCAAGGTGACCAGTCTTGAGGTTGGAGTCAAGTACGTCCTCTACCTTATACCCTTGGGTTTCTATATCCTCTCCTCCCTTCTCGTAAACATATCCGTCCTGATACTCTTCAGGAGGCTCTTTTCAAGGGGCACCGACCTGACAGCTCAGAGCTTTGGACTCTCTCCCCTGAGGTTCTCTGCGGTTCTGCTCGTGTTCGTACTGAGCCTCTCCCTCCTCTTCCTCACGGCGAACGAGAGCTTCATACCCGGGCTCTTTAAGAAGCTCTGGTACATAGAAAAGACTTACAAGAAGAAGCAGGAGATAGGTCGTCTCGTGGAGAGGCTCTGGTTCGTGAAGGAAACGGAGCTCGGCAGGTACTACGTTTACGTGGGGAGCCTTGAGGTCTCAAGCGGAAGGTTCGCAGGACTCTTCATGCTTCGGGTAACCCCAGGGGGAGAGGTTTACGAGGTTGTTGAGGGCAGGAGCGGTAGGTGGAAGGGGAATGTGATCCACGTGGACACGGGCTCAGCCTATAACTTCCACGAGGGTTACTTCGTAAGGAAGCTGGAGAACTTCTCGCTGGGGACGGAGATAGGCTTATCGGAGGTGGGTCTCTTTGCAGAGAAGATACAGCACGTTCGCTCCTCCTCACTGATAAACCTTTACATGAAGGGTGGTAAGCTGGGGCTTGACACGGACAGGTACCTCTCCGAGGTCCTCTACAGGGGAGGCATGTCCCTGCTCCCTCTCATGATATTCATTCCTCTTCTCAGAGACCTCTTCCGTTTCAGAAACCTGAAGGCTGGTATGCTCTCCTTCTTCCTGCATCTCGTGGTGGGGTGGATGGTCTCAATCAGCCCAAAGCTCCTGATGGATAAGGCTAACCTCCCCCCTCAGTATGCGCTGGTCGCCTACCTTCTGTTTTTAGCCTACCTTTCAAAAAGAGTATACGATCTTGGCAAAGGATTCAGGGTCTAAGCTCGCTCCCCCAACGAGTAGTCCCTCTATCTCGGAGTGCTTCATGAAGTCTCCCGCGTTCCCTGGCTTGACACTGCCCCCGTAAAGTATTCTCGTCCTGCCTTCGTTCTTGGGGTTTATGTCCTTCAGGAGCTCCTTTATGAACCTGTGAACGCTTACAGCGTCCTCCGGAGTCGCGGGTACACCCGTTCCTATAGCCCATACGGGCTCGTAGGCTATGTCTATCCTGTCCGTGTGTTCCTCAAGACCGGACAGGGCGAGCCTGACCTGGGTTTCCACCACCTTGAAGGTCATACCAGCCTCCCTGTCCTCCAGCTTCTCACCCACACAGAGGATAGGTCTTATTCCCTCCTCAAGACAGGCTACGAGCTTCCTGTTTATGAGCTCGTCGTCCTCACCGAATATGTGCCTCCTCTCGGAATGACCCACTATTACGTACTCACACCCGAGTTCCTTCAGCATGGGTATGGATATCTCTCCGGTAAAGGCGCCTTCCCTCTCGTAGTGGCAGTTCTGGGCGCCGAGCTTTACCCCCGTTCCCTCCAACAGCTTCCCCGCGATGTACAGGGAGGTGAAGGGTGGACAGAGCAGTATTTCCCTGCTCTCGGGGTGCTCAACGAACTTGAGAAAGCTCTTTATGTACTCCTCGGTCTCCGATGCGGTCTTGTGCATCTTCCAGTTGCCGGCTATGAGCCTCATGGTGAGAATTTTACTAAATTATTGAGTAGGGGGTGAGCCATGGAGGTTAAGGAAGAAGTCAGGATACCAGAGCTCTTTATATCACCCGAGCTCATAGAGAGGGCGAGAAGGGAGGGCAAGACCCTCGTCCTGTATCCTACGCTCAAGTTCAGCTGTCTTATTGCAAAGAGGTTCAGGGCAGAGCTCTCTGAAGTACCGCCCGAGGGCGGTGTATTCACCAAGGTGGGAGATGTGGATACATACATCGTCTTCAGGGCGGTAGGCTCAAGGTTCTGCGGTGGGGACAGGGGCTTTGAGGACTTTGACTTCCCCATAAAGGAGCCTGAGCGCTTCTTCCCCAAGTGGATAAAGGTCAATCCGGATCTGAGTGGGGACTTCGGCTACGTGTAGTTACCTGCTCCCCGGTCTGAAGGACTTTACCTTGTCCTCGTGGGTGTCTATGAACGCTCCACCTATGAGGTCTATGCAGTAGGGTACGGCTGGAAATACCGCGTTCAGACAGAGCCTTATAGACTGGGGCTTTCCGGGCAGGTTCACTATCAGACAGCTTCCCCTTACACCCGCGGTCTGCCTTGAGAGTATGGCGGTTGGAACCTGCTCCAGAGAGACCTTCCTCATCAGCTCCCCGAAGCCCGGAAGTATCTTTTCACAGACAGCCTCCGTAGCCTCCGGCGTTACATCCCTCGGAGCTGGTCCCGTCCCTCCCGTGGTCAGTATTAGACTGCATCCCAGGTCGTCGGACAACTCCTTGAGGGTGTCTTCTATCAGCTCTCTCTCGTCGGGTATGACCCTGTACTCAATCCTGAAGGGGGTCTTTATAACCTCTTTGAGGTATTCAATTATCGCCTTACCGCTTACGTCCTCGTACTCTCCCCTGCTCGCCCTGTCGGATACAGTCAGGACTCCTATTACAGCCTCCATGGGGGATATTTTACTCAGGGTTCAACCACGACGCAGTGATATTTGTCTACGTATCTCTCTATGGCGGAGTTCACCTCTTCCAAGGAGACCTTTCTGATCCTGTCCGGATACTCCTGGTCGGTTCTCCATCCGAGCCCCATGACCTCGTAGAAACCTAAATACCACGCCTGTCTCAGCCTCGTCTGATGGTCAAGGAGGAAGTCTCCAACTATCTTGTTCTTGGCGATCCGCACGTCCTCCTCGGTGAGCTCCGGTTTTTTGACCACGGATATGAGGTCTCTGAGGGCGTTCTCCTTCTTCTGAGGGGACGTTCCTATGTAGGCAAAGAGTCTGGGTGCGGAGTATCTTGTGGGATAGAAGGCGTAGGTTGCGTAAGCGTATCCTCTCTTCTCCCTGAGCTCAACGAATAGCTTTGAGGTCATGCCGTCCCCGAGAGCGCTTGAAAAAACCTTGAAGGCGTAGTAATCCTCGCTTCCCTTTCTGGGAGCGTTGAAGGCACAGAGTATGGTCGCCTGGGTGCCCTCCCTCTTGACTCTGAGAACTTCCTCCTTCTCTATGGGAAGCTCCCTCTCCTCCATGGAGATCTTCCCGGGGGGTATGTCCCTGAAGGTATCCTCTAAGAGCCTGAGAGCCTCTTCTGCAGGCATGTCTCCCGCAAAGGATACGACGATGTTGCCACCCCTCCTGAGCTCCTCAAGTCTGCGGAGGAGGTCCTTCCTCTCTATGGAAGAGACGCTCTCCTCCGTGCCGAGGGGGGTCGTTTCGTAAGGTGTACCCCTGTAGGTCAGCTTCCGGAGGTTCTCCATGGCAAACTCCATTCCCCTCTCCCTCTTGGAGCGCAATGCCACAAGCGTATTTCTCTTCTCCCTCTCTATATCCTCCTCTCTGAGCAGAGGGTTCTCTATAACGTCCCTGACGACCCTCAGTGCGGTCTCAAGGTCGCTCACTATCGTGGAGAAGCCGAGCTCTGAGAAGTCATCCCCCGAAGAGGTGTATACGTACCCGCCGTGTTTCTCAAAGGGAAGCGACACATCGTAGGATGAGGGATAAGCCCTTGAGCCTTTGAGAAGCAAGGTGAAGAGTAGGTGGGTCTCCCCCTTCTTCTTCTCTCCGTTCTGTCCCCCTCTGAAGAAGATCACGGCGGACGCTATCCCCTTACCCTTCGTCTCCTTGACTATGAGCTTAACCCCGTTGGGTAGAGTTTTCTCAACCACCTTTGGACCTCCGATACCGGGACTGAGGGCTATAAGGAGTAGGAGCAGGAGCCTTATCACTTCTCTTCCTTCTCAATCTTTACCTTGTATCCCTCTTTGCCCGCGTAGTAACCTATGGCTCCACCCGCCACAACACCCGCCCCTATTAGAGCTACCTCAACGCACGATGTTATAAATATGGAAGAAGCGAGCAGTAGAATGAGCGCCAGCTTCCTCATACCCATATTTTACTCACCTGGTTACCCAAATTGTGCAATTTCGCACAACTCAGGCGCCGGGCTATTTATATCCCGCCTCTTCAGGGTGCCCACAGACCCGGCAGGCGGTATTTGGACACCCATAGACCCCGTCCCAGGTAACAGGGTCTCACGCCCTTTCAGGAT
Source organism: Aquificaceae bacterium (assembly GCA_015492115.1). Lineage (GTDB taxonomy): Bacteria > Aquificota > Aquificia > Aquificales > Aquificaceae > Hydrogenivirga. Next base: position 169 of record WGFS01000197.1, on the reverse strand, counting down.
TCTCCCCACGTCCCCCGAAACAAGTAATCGCTTCAGGGAAGAGAGGCTCCTGGGAACTTTCCGCCCCTCAGGGGAGAGCGCAGTCAGCGCCGCTACCCTCAGCACTCGCCAGAGATTGTACGGAGACCTTCTCAGGTTCCCCGCAGAGGAGAGGTTCCTTCCCTTGGTT
>WGFS01000196.1 GCA_015492115.1 Aquificaceae bacterium | reverse complement strand
TATCTCCGAGTCCTCCTCTCCGGTAGAGGAGAGCTCTCCTCATGAGAATATCTCGTATCCGAGGGTTCCTTCAAAGACCTTGTAAACGGAACCGTCCAGGAACACCTCCTTGAGAGCGTCATCAAAGTCTATTATGAGAACCTCCTCGCTCCGGGTGACGACCTTTACAGGCTTGTCCTTTACGAGACCTCTGGTATAGGCAACTATGGCGGACGCGGTCGCACCAGTTCCGCAGGCGAGGGTCTCGGACTCAACCCCCCTCTCGTAGGTTCTGATCTTCACAGTATCACCCGATACAGGCTGGATGAAGTTGACGTTCGTTCCCTTGGGCTGGAACTCCTCGTGAAACCTTATAGCCCTTCCGAGCCTCTTAACGTCCAGATTCTCCACATCCTCAACAACCGCGACGAAGTGAGGCACCCCTGTGTTTATGAAAACACCCTCTATGTCTATTCCGTCCACCCGAAGGGTCTTCTCAAGAGGCTCTGAGGGAGGTGTGAGCTGAACCTTTACCCTCTTTCCTCCCTCAAGCACCTCCGCCCTGACCACACCGGCGATAGTTTCAAAGCTGACCTTCTCGTCAACTATGCCGAGGTCGTAGCAGAACCTGACTGCACAGCGGGAGCCGTTACCGCACATCTCAGCCTCGGAGCCGTCCGCGTTGAAGAACTGCCACCTGAAGTCGTTCTCCGGGTTCTCCGGTTCTTCTATGAGGATCAGCCCGTCCGCACCCACGCCCGTGTGAGGCTGACAGACCTTCAGGATGAACTCCTTCAAGCAGACGCCGAGCTCCTCTATCTTCTGATATACCTTTCCGTCCCTGTTGTCTATAAGTATGAAGTCGTTTCCCGAGCCCTGAAGTTTTGCGAACTCCATGGGAATATTTTAACGGTCTGACGCTCCATGCTGTAAAATTTTCCCTTAATGAGAAAGAGAGCGATCCTCGCCCTGGAGGACGGAACCTACTTCCTCGGATACTCCTTCGGCGCTGAGGGGGAGACCCGGGGTGAGCTCATATTCAACACATCCATGACAGGCTATCAGGAGATACTGACAGACCCCTCTTACAGAGGTCAGATAGTGGTGATGACCTACACCCAGATAGGAAACTACGGTATTAACCCTGAAGACGTTGAGTCCAGAAAGGTTCAGGTAAACGGTTTCGTAGTGAAGGAGGTCTTTACGAGGTACTCAAACTGGAGGGCTAAGGGGTCTCTCGATTCCTACCTTAAAGAACACGGTGTGGTGGGCATAGCGGGGATAGATACGAGGGCTCTGGTTAAGAAGATAAGGGAGCACGGCGTTATAAGAGGGGTGATATCAACCCAGACCCTTGACCCGAAGCTCGCGGTTGAGAAGGCAAAGGAGGTACCCGATATATCCGAGCTTGACCTGGTGAAGGAGGTATGCACCCAAGAGCCCTACACCTGGTCACAGGGCGACTGGAGTCTTTCAGGGGGATACACGGAAGAATACAACGAGAGACCGCTCATAGCGGTGGTTGATTTTGGGGTGAAGTTCAACATACTGAGGAGGCTGACAGGCGAGGGGGCACGCGTGATGGTGGTTCCGCCCGAATCAGCCCTTGAGTTCGTTAGAAAGGAAAACCCGGACGCTGTATTCCTATCCAACGGACCCGGAGACCCAGAGAGGGTGGTTGAGGGCATAAGGCTTGTAAGGGAAGTTGCGGGAAAGAAGCCCGTGTTCGGTATATGCCTCGGGTGTCAGATAATAGGTCTCGCCCTCGGAGGAAAGACTTACAAGCTCAGGTTCGGTCACCATGGAGGAAATCACCCCGTGAAGGACCTAAGGACTGGTAAGGTGGAGATAACAGCCCAGAACCACAACTTCGCGATAGACCCGGATTCGCTTCCCCCGGAGGTTGAGGTCACCCACCTGAACCTTCTGGACAACACCGTTGAGGGGATAAGGCACAAACAGGTGCCTGTATTTGCGGTTCAGTACCACCCCGAGGACTCCCCGGGTCCCCATGACTCCTACTACCTCTTCAGGGAGTTTGTTGAGACAGCTAAGAAAGTTTCTCTATAAGTTCCTTTATGTGGGATCCTTTGTTCCTGAAGCTCGCCCGGTTTGATATGAGCCAGGCGGTTGACCTACTCACCTCTTCAATTTCAACCAGTCCGTTCTCCCTCAGAGTCCTGCCTGTCTGAACGAGGTCAAGGATAAAGTCCGCAAGACCTATAACGGGAGCGAGCTCAACAGAACCGCTCAGGACGAGGACATCAACCTTGACACCCTTTCTGGAAAAGAAGCTCTTGGCTGTGTTCGGGTACTTGGTCGCGAGCCTTATGTAGGAGCTCCTGAAGTACTTCTCCTCACTCTCGGGTTTCCCAGCAACGGATATCCTGCATGCACCTATGCCCAGGTCAAGGAGTCTGTAAACATCAGGATTTCTCTCAAGGTAAACGTCGTAACCGCATATCCCGAGATCCGCGGTGCCGTTCTCCACGTACACAGGAACATCAAAGGGCTTAACGAGGAAGAGGGTTATCTCCCCAGCCTGGATAGTCAACTTCCTGCCTTCCTCAACCCTTTCCGGAATTATCCCTTTGGAGTAAAGGAGTTCCACGCTCTCGGTGAATAGTCTCCCCTTTGGAAGCGCCAGCTTTATCATCTCTTCTTTGGTTTTATCCTTATGAGGACTTCGTCGGGATTCACGCTCTCTCCAACCTGAACAAGTATCTCCTCAACCACACCGTCCACAGGGCTGTGTATCTCGTTCTCCATCTTCATAGCCTCAACCACAAGGAGAACGTCTCCCTCCTTTACCTCCTGTCCTACGCTCACCTTCACGTTCACAACCTTACCGGATATAGGGGAGGTTATATCTCCCACATCACGGGGCTTTGGTCTTTTGGGTGTGACCGGGGCACCTTCGGACAATTCGTATCCGCCCTCTCCGACCTCTATCTCCCTTATTGGTTGGAGAACCACCTCTTCAAGCCTTCCATCAAGCCTGATGAAGAAGGTTCTCCCTCCTGCGGTCTCCTCGCCCCTTCCCGCTATCTGAACGTGGTACTGCTCACCGTGAACGGTTATGTTGAACTCAACGGGGGCTTTCTCAGGGCACGCCCCGCTTTCTACCTCTTCAACAGGAACAGGTGGCACCTCTCCCTTCTCAGCCTTCTCCCTCCACTCAAAGAACTCCTTGGCGACCACGGGGAAGAGGGCATAGGAGAGAACATCCTCCTCTGAGCGGGCACCAGCTTCCTTAGCCTCCCCCCTCATCTTTTCAAGCTCAGGCTGAAGGAGATCCGCAGGTCTGGTGTCGTATATGGGCTCTTCGTCTCCAAGTATCTTCCTGAGGATCTCCTCCTTTATAGGCGCAGGGGGTCTTCCGTATAGACCCTTGACGTAGTCCTTGGTCTCCTTGGTTACCACCTTGTACCTCTCACCGTGGAGAACGTTCATGAAAGCCTGTGTCCCCACGATCTGAGAGGTGGGGGTGACGAGTGGCGGGTACCCCAGATCTTCCCTCACCCTCGTGACCTCTTCAAGAACCTCCTCCAGCTTGTCCTCAAGGTTTTGCTCCCTGAGCTGGTTTATGAAGTTTGTTATCATCCCACCGGGTATCTGGTGTATGAGAACCTCAACATCAGGGTATGGGGGAAGGACATCAAACTTCCTGTACTTGTGCCTTACATCCCTGAACAGGTCTCCAGCCTTCTTATAGAGCTCGGCATCAACCCTGACCTCATACCCGAACTCTCTGAGGACGTATATCATGGTCTCGCCGGGAGGATGGGAAGTCTGACAGGAGAGGGAGTAGAAGGCGGTGTCTATCATGTCAGCTCCCGCCTCAATACCCTTTAGCTGTGACATCTCCGCAAGGTCTGCTGTCGTCTGGGTGTGAAGGTGAATGGGTTTGTCCTTGTACTCGGATTTCAAGGCTGAGACCAGGTCGTAGGCTACTTTGGGCGAGAGAAGTCCTGCCTGATCCTTTATGGATATAATGTCTATGCCCATGTCAACGAGCTCCCCCGCAACCTTGACGTAGTACTCAACGGTGTGAACTGGACTTATCGCATAGGATAGAACACCCTTGACTATGCCACCCACCTTCTTGGCGGTCTCTATAGACTTGCGCATGTTCCTTGTATCGTTCAGAGCGTCAAATATCCTGAAGACCTCTATCCCATTGTCGTATGCCTTCTTTACAAACTCTTCAACCACATCGTCAGGGTAGTGCCTGTAACCAACGACATTTTGACCTCTGAGAAGCATCTCCAGCTTCGTGTTCTTAACCCTGTCTCTGAACTTCCTCAATCTCTCCCACGGGTCTTCCTTTAGAAATCTCAGGCATACGTCAAAGGTGGCTCCGCCCCAGACTTCAAGAGACCAGAAGCCACATCTGTCAAGGAGCTCAATCGTTTCAAGCATATCCTCAGTTCTAACGCGGGTTGCAAGGAGGCTCTGTATGCCGTCCCTTAGGGAGACATCGGTTACAAATATCTCTCTCATCCTAAACTCCTTAAAGGGATAGTATAGCTCAAAAGTTTAATTCACTTCACCAAAGGGTAGTATTGATAAACTGACTACAGCTTAGAGACCTCTCTGCTTCAGGAATCTCTCCATGACCCTGAGCGTTTTAAGGTAGCCGAGCTCGTACAGTCTGTCAGCCTTGCGAACATCAAGGGGCGAGTACTCAACTATGTCGGGCGTTATAACGAGGTCGCAGAGGTCTTTCCTGCTGTCAGCGTTAGAGCGAACCGCGAGGAAGAAGCTCCTTATCAGCACGTTCACTATATTTCCGACCCTGCTTACCTTCTCTATTGGATTTACGTCCACGCCCACCTTCAGAGTCTTATACCTCTCAAAGGGTTCAATGGGGAGGTTGTTCATCACACCTCCATCTATGAGAACATACCTGTCGTATTTAATGGGTTCAAAAATACCCGGCAGTGCACAGCTACCCAGCAGGATGGGTGCAAGTTCCCCTTTGCTGAAGTATATGGAACGGGCTGTGAGCAGGTCTGTCGCACAGATGTAAACTTTCCTGGGCAGATCCTCCACCCTCTCAATGGGGATCAGCTCTCTCAGGTATCTTTCAGCCCCTTTGAGTGAGAAGAGACCGCTCCGCGGTATCTTGGGTCTGAAGAGGGAGAACCATCGCGTCTCCTTCACGAGCCTGAGCATCTCCTCCGGAGCATAGCCATAAGAGTAAAAGACCGCAACTATTGAACCTGCACTTGAACCACTCAGAGCCTTTATACTGAACCCGAGCTCCTCAAGAGCCTTTATAACACCTATGTGGGCTATCCCCCTCGCAGCCCCTCCGGAGAGAACAAGATTAACCCGCATCAGTTCGCCCCAGGAGCACCGTGCAGATACATGCTATCCCCTCAACCTCACAAAAACCTTCTCTCCTCTTCCCTTTGATAGATATCCTGTCCACAGGCAAACCTGTAAGCTCAGAGAGCTTCTCCCTTATTCTATCCTTGTAGGGGGCTATCCTAGGTCTGTCCGCTATCAGAACACAGTCAAGGTTTATAAGCTCGTAGCCTCTCCCCCTCATCCTCTTCAGGGCTTCTCTCAAAAAAAGCTCCGAAGGAGCTGACTTCCATCTCTCGTCCCTGTCGCTGAAGAGCTCTCCTATGTCAGGCTCAGCGAGGGCACCAAGGATGGCGTCTGTCAGAGCATGAAGAAGGACATCGCCGTCGGAATGACCCTTCAGACCAAAGGAAGACTCTATATGGACACCACCTATGTAAAGGGGTTTACCCTCTTCAAACTCGTGGGAGTCAAAGCCAAGCCCTGTCCTGAAGGGAACGAAAGTTTCACTCCTCATACGTTGAACCTGAAGTAAACTATGTCCCCGTCCTGAACCTCGTAATCCTTCCCTTCCAAACGGACGAGTCCCCTCTCCTTAGCCCTGGTCATTGAACCAAGCTTTATGTAGTCCTCGTAGTTTATCACCTCCGCAGCGATGAAACCCCTCTCCATGTCCGAGTGTATCTTCCCCGCCGCCTGGGGAGCCTTCGTTCCCTTCACTACCGTCCAGGCTCTCGTCTCCTTCTCACCTGCGGTGAAGAAGGTTATAAGGTTGAGAAGTCTGTAGCCCTCCCTTATGACCCTGTTGAGCCCTGGTTCCGAGAGCCCGTAAGCCTCAAGAAGCTCTCTTCTCTCATCCTCCTCAAGACCTGCAAGCTGAGCTTCTATCTCCGCACAGACCACGACAACGGGAGCGTCCTCTTTTTCAGCCCTTTCCTTTACCTTCTGGACGTGGGGATTGCTCCCTCCTTCCGGGAGGTCTTCCTCCCCTATGTTGGCTATGTACATCACGGGTTTTGTGGTTAGGAGGAATAGTTCCCTCGTGGCGTAGTTCCAGGCTTCCTCGGAGAGCTCGTCCCTGTGCCTTCTCAAAGGTTCAAGGTTATCAAGTATCTCTTTAATGGTCTTCAGGTGCCCGAGCTCTTCCTTTGCCCTCTTATCACCGCCCTTGGCGGTCTTTTCAACCCTCTCAAGTCTCTTGTTCACGCTCTCAAGGTCCTTGGCTATCAGCTCTATGTCTATTATGTCCGCATCCCTGAGGGGATCAACGCTCCCCTCCACGTGAACCACGTCCGGGTTTTCAAAGCACCTGAGCACCATCGCTATCGCATCCACCTTCCTTATGTGGGAGAGGAACTGGTTTCCTAAACCTTCCCCCTTGCTCGCCCCCTTCACGAGACCCGCTATGTCCACGAACTCTATGAAGGTAGGGGTGATCTTCCTGGACTTCTCAAGCTCAGCTATCCTGTAAAGCCGTTCGTCGGGAACTTCTACCACACCCACGTTGGGCTCTATGGTGCAGAAGGGATAGTTCGCCGCCTGGGCTTTGGCGGTCTGGGTGAGGGCGTTGAAGAGGGTGGACTTCCCCACGTTCGGGAGACCGACTATTCCCAAGTTGAAACCCATAGCAGAGTAATATAAGACCTAAATGGGGGAATTTCCACTCAGGACTTCCTCACGGAGTCTCTGGAGCTCCTCAAACATCTCCTTGGTGTTGAAGCGCGTCTGGTAGGTGTCCAGCATCAGTCTCCAGTCCCAGTAGTTGTTCTTAGCCTCAAGGAAGGAGACCTTTTCCAGCTTATCGTTTATGAAAACCGCAAGGAACGTAGAAGCTATTGGGGCGGGCTGTTTCTGATGCTGCCACAACAGAACTC
>WGFS01000195.1 GCA_015492115.1 Aquificaceae bacterium | reverse complement strand
TTCCCGCACACCTTGATAACAAGGGAGGATGTAGAGCATATGAACTCTGAGGGATTTGAGGTAGTGTGCTGGCACGAGGAGAGAGAGGACGAGCTTAAAGAGCTCGTTAAAAAGGGCTTCTGGGGTATCACGACCAACGACCCCAAAAAGCTCAAAGGGATAATCGAAAAATCCGGCTAACTTCTTCCCCTTTCCCTCCAGACGAGATATAGGGTAAGGATAACCCTGAGGTTGGTAAGGAGGGCGAGGAACACGAAGAGAGCCTTGAGCCAACCGAAGAGACAGAAGAGCATTATCAGGAAGACCCTCTCATCCCTCTTTCCCAGCAGAAACCTGAGGGACTTTATGACCCTGTAGGCATCCTCGCAGTAAGCTCCCCTGAACCTCTCGGTGGTGTAGCTGACCATGAGCGTTCCGAAGAGTGCAAGCAAAACCCAGGGGAGGAAAGCGGTCGTGGGCTTGAGCCAGAGGGCAAGGGCTGAGAGGAAGAGAAAGTCAACGTACCTGTCAAGCACAGAGTCAAGATACCCTCCGAACTTCGTCGTCCTCATGCTCGCACGGGCTATCTCTCCGTCAATCCCGTCCATCATGGAGCTGAGCTGGTAGAGAATTCCCCCGAGAGCTGGACTGAGAAGGGCTACGATAGAGGAGAATACACCCACGAGGAAGGTAAACCATGTAGCCTGGTTGGGCGTTATCTTCTCTATGAGTTTCTCCGAGAGCCAGAGGGAGAACTTCCTGTTCAGATGTCTGGATACGAAGCCGTCGCCGACCCCCTTGACCGAAGCCCTGATAAGCTCCCTCCTTGCCCTCTCCACGTCTTCAGGAGTGTCCACGTCCGTCCAGAACTCTCCGGACACAAATGTACACCTCAGCTTTGCGGATTTGACTATCTCGCTAAGCGTTATCCTCTCCTTTTCTCCAACCAACCGCTCCGCTGTCTCAAAGATGCTCTCGTCCAGGATGAAGAAACCCGTATCGTATCCGTTGAACTCTTCTATTCCCTTTCCTATGTCTTCAACCCTTCCCTCTCTGCACAGAACCTTGGTAGCCTCCTCTCTGTCTGTGTATAGGGCGAGCTCGTCAACTATGAGCCCTTCACCTTCAAGAGCCCTTTCAACAAAATCTTCAGAGTAAAGGTGGTCTCCCATGGTGAGGACGAACCTGCCCTTAACGTAATTCTTAGCCAAGTAGAGGGAGTACCCGTTCTCTCTCTCAGGCTCTCTGTTCAGAACCAGGGTGTAGCTTATCCCGAGCTTTTTAACGAACTCCTCAATGGGCTCTCTGTTGCTCTCGTTCACCACAAAGATGAAGTTCTCAATCCCTCTCTCTTTCAGTAGTTTTATCGTCCTGTAGAGTATCTCTCTGCCTGCTACCCTTATAAGCTGTTTTGGAAGGTGCTCAGGAAAGCCCTGCATCCTTCTGGCAAGCCCGGCGCAGAGGATAACCGCCATGTCCATCAGCCACCCTCCAGCTCAAGCCTTACTCTCTCAAAGACCCTGATCCAGTCCCCCCACCTTAGCCTACCCGTCTGGGTGTTCTGCTTGCTCGGATGGTAAGAAGTAATAAGTGTATAAGGAAGCCCTTGGGACCTGTAAAGGAGGTTGTGTCCGAACTTTATCCCCTTCAGCTGAGCGGTTGGGTAGAGCCTTTTGAGAGCCATGAGCGTTCCTTTCAGGGCTATGCTCCCGAGACAGAGTATCACCTTAACATCCCTCAGAATTTCCAGCTCCCTTACCAGAAAGGAATTGCAGTTCTCCATCTCCTCCTTTGTAGGCTTGTTCTCTGGAGGGGCACACCTGACCACTGCGGTTATGTAGGCATTTCTGAGCTCAAGCCCGTCGTTCCTGCTCACAGACTCGGGTTTGTTGGCAAAGCCCGTCTCGTAGAGTGCCCTTGCAAGCCAGTTTCCCGAGCTGTCCCCCGTGAACATCCTCCCAGTTCTATTCCCTCCGTGCGCCGCGGGGGCGAGACCCACGATCAATAGTTCAGCTCCCGGGTCTCCGAATCCCGGCAGGGGTCTTCCCCAGTAATCCTCATTGGCAAACCTCCTTACCTTCTTCCTGGCGACCTCCCTTATGTACTCTGAGAGACGCGGGCACCTCTGACAGCTTATTATCTCCTCTCTGAGGCGCTCCAGCTCCTTCATGGGGAAGATAATTATAAGAGATGGACTACGTGGTAATCGGAAGGGTGATAGACACCTTCGGTGTTAGGGGGGAGCTGAAGGTTATACCCTTTGCCCCCGAGGAGATCTTTGAGGACTTGAAGAAGGTCTACCTAAAGAGGGTAGGTGGTGGGTACGTTCCTTTTAAGGTTGAAGGGGTGAGGAGACACAAGAGCTTCTTCTTGCTCAAGCTGAAGGGCTACGACTCCCTGAGTGAGGCAGAACAGTTCAAGGGGGCACATCTGTTCTTACCTGAGAAGGAGCTCCCTGAGAGGGGGGAGGAAGAGTTCTACGCCTACGAGCTGGTGGGCATGGAGGTATGGACTGACAAGGGAAGAAGGCTCGGAAAGATAAAGAGGGTTGAGGACTTCGGAGTTTACGACATGCTTATCTTGGAGGATGAGAAGACGATGATCCCCTTTGTGGGGGATATAGTGCTGAGCGTGGATAGGGAAAAGAAGAAGATAGAGGTTAGGGAGGAGATGGTTCCCCTCTAAACCCCCGCCATCACCTCCTCTCTGAGTTCCTTTGCCATCTCTACCATGTTCTTGAGGGCGGGTTCTACCTCTTCCCATCTTCTCGTCTTCAGTCCGCAGTCGGGGTTTACCCAGAGGAGCTCTTTGGGTAGAACCTTCATCGCCCTCTCCATGACAGCCTTCATCTCCTCTTTGGTGGGAATTGCGGGGGAGTGTATGTCATAGACTCCTATTCCTATCTGTCTGTCCCAGCCCTTGAACTTCTCAAAGGCGGATATTATCTCTCCCTTGCTTCTGGAGGCTTCTATGGAGATGACGTCGAAGTCCATCTGGTAGATGTATTCGATGATCTCGTTGAACTCGGAGTAGCACATGTGGGTGTGGATCTGGGTCTGGGGCTTGGCTCTGGAGCAGAGCCTGAAAGCCTTGACAGCCCAGTCAAAGTACTCAGCCCAGTCCTTTCTCTTCAGGGGGACGCCCTCCCTGAAGGCAGGCTCGTCTATCTGGATTATCTTTATACCAGCCTGCTCAAGGTCCCTGACCTCGTCAAGCAGGGCGAGGGCTATCTGGTAGGCTATCACCCTCTTGGGAACGTCCTCCCTGTAGTAGCTCCAGTTGAGAATGGTGACGGGTCCCGTGAGCATACCCTTGACGGGTTTATCGGTTAGGGACTGGGCGTAGGTTATCTCCTCAAGGGTCATGGGCTTTGGTCTGGAGACGTCTCCGTAGATTATGGGCGGTCTGTAAACCCGGGATCCGTAGGAGAGAACCCAGCCGTGCTTGGTGGTGGCGACTCCGTCTAACTTGAAGGCGAAGAACTCCACCATGTCCGTCCTCTCAAACTCTCCGTGGACGAGGACGTCAAGCCCAACCTCCTCTTGGAAGGCTATAACGTGCTCTATCTGCTTCTTTATAAACTCCTTGTATTCGGACTCGCTTATCTTCCCTGTCCTGTAGGCGGTTCTCATCTTCCTGACTTCGGGGGTCTGGGGGTAAGAGCCTATGGTGGTGGTTGGGAAGAGGGGGAGTTTGAGTATGTCTCTTTGGATCTTGTCCCTCTCCTCGTAGGGGACTTCCCTTCTGAAGTCCTCGTCCTTTAGGGCGGTTATCCTTCTCCTTACCTCCGCATTCTCTCCGAAGCTGACCTCAAGGAGCTTGCTGGTAGTCTCCACTTCCTTTATAGATTCCTTATCACCGCCGAAGGCGGTCTTCAGGATCCTGAGCTCTTTGAGCTTCTCCTTTGCGAAAGAGAGCCTTTCTTTGAGACCCTCGGGCAGGTCTTCCTCCAACTCCACGCTAACGGGGAGGTGATATAGTGGGCAGGAGTTGGAGACCGAGAGGTTATCGGTGAGTTTGGAGAGCTCTTCCAGAGTCCTGAGCTTCTCTGAGAGGTCTGCCCTCCATGGCTGTCTGCCGTTGATAATACCCGCTATAAGCTCCTTGTCCTTGGGAAAGCCTTTCTCTTTTATGTTCTGGAGGTTCTCCCTGTTGGAGACGAGGTCAAGGTGGAGTGCCTGAACGGGTAGGGAGGTGTATCTCTCGTAGTCGGAGACGCTGTCGTAGTAGGTAAAGAGGGCTATCTCTATCCCGACCTTGGAGAGTTCGCCGTATATCCTCTCAACCATGTCCCACTGCCAGCTTTCCGTGTCAAGAACGAGGGCGGGCTCCTCTATATGGACTCTCTGACAGCCAGCATTTTTAAGGGACTCAAGGACTTCTTTATATACAGGCAAGAGCTTGTCCGTGAGCCTTTCAAACTGATCTCGGTCCTCTATCTTCTCTATCTCGTAGATGGGAAGCTCTCCCTCCTTTCTCCTGAGAGCCTTGGACATCCTGAGGAAGGTGTAGGCTCCGATCATCTGGGGTGCGGTCTCGTAGCCTTTCTGCTTGTAAAACTCGTAATC
>WGFS01000194.1 GCA_015492115.1 Aquificaceae bacterium | reverse complement strand
GACGGGTAACTTCAGGCAGAGGGCGATAATGCTCAAGAAGGGTAGCATGATCCTCTACCAGCCTGACATACCCAATCCGGTGATGATAAACTTTCCCCTCGGACCCTGGGCTACCAAGAAGGAGGAGGCGGAGGAGGAAGTCCATGTCCCCGAAGAATTTGATCAGTTTTAGTCTTCTGGTTTTTCTCTTTCTCTGGATAGACCTTCCCTTCGGGAAGGTGACGGGGACAAGGTACGGCATATATGACGGGAAGATAAGGATAGTCTTCAATCTGACAAGGCACAGAGATTTCAGGGTCTTTACCCTTGAGAACCCCAGGAGGATAGTTATAGACATATACGGTGAGAGAAAGGTCTCCCGTCTCAGGCTTCCATCGGACATGAGGTACAGGGTAGGGAAACACCCCTGGGGGACGAGGATAGTCCTCTACTACGAGAGGAGCTTCTCGCTGAAGTACTTTCAGCTGAGGGAGCCAGACAGGATAGTCCTTGACATATACAGGGAGGACAACGACCTCTACGCAGAGATAGTCAGGATAATCGGCAGGGAAGAAGAGAGATCTCCCGAACCTAAGGTGGTAGTCATAGACGATAAGAAAGCCCCCCAGAAGGCAAAGCTGACACGGACTGAGGAACATAAGGACGAGATAGCGTCAATAATTGAGAGGGCAAAGTCCCAGCCGGTTATATACGAGGACAAGGTCATAGTTGTGGATGCGGGGCACGGAGGGAAAGACCCTGGGGCTATAGGGCACGGAGGCTTAAAGGAAAAGTATATAAACCTCGCCATAGCCAAGAAGGTTGCGGAGTTCCTCAAACGGGATGGGCGGTTCAAGGTCATACTCACGCGCAGGGGAGACTACTTCATACCCCTCCACAAGAGGTCTGAGATAGCTCTGAGAAACAGGGCTGACCTCTTCATAAGCATCCACTCCGACGCTGCGCCCCGCAGAAATCCGAGAGCAAGGGGCACCCAGGTCTTCGCCCTGTCCTATCAGAGGGCTGTTGAGAAGAAGAGACAGATACTCAACAGCAGGCGCTACGCAAGGCTGGTGCTTGGTGACGCAGCGGATATACGCTCAGGGGTCGTGAAGAGAGTCCTCGCTGACCTCGCGATAGACGTCACCCTGACGGAGAGCGTTTACTTCGCAAGGCTCCTCTCCAACGAGCTGAAGAGGGTGGTGGGGAAGGACGTCTTCTTCAAGGGGATAAAGAGGGCAGGATTTGCAGTCCTCAAGACACCGGGCATACCCTCCGTGCTCGTTGAAACCGGCTTCATAACCAATCCTCAGGAGGCAAGAAAGTTAAAAAGTCCGGAGTTCCAGAGAAAGGTAGCCTGGTCAATATACCGGGCGATAGTCAGGTACTTTTACGGAGAAGACTTCGGTCAGAAGCTCGTAAAATATGAGTGAACATAAACCGGAGGTGGGTAGATGTTTATCATTCTGCTTCTCCTCAGTGTGAGCGTTCTCTTCTCAAAGCCTGTGTTTGACACCTTCGGAGAGGTCAAGAGATTTCCCTACATAACCTACAGGAAGGTCTGGACTGGAACCCCCGCAGAACTGGAAGAGGTTGCGGTTCCCAACGTTGTGATAGCTTACGGAAGGAGGGAGAACAGGCGTGTGATAGCGACAGCTTCAAACATAGCCTACTACCTCGGACAGTGGACGGAGGACATGGGTATCACACCGCGGATGGTAAGGAAGGGGAGGCTCCCCTCCATGATCATGCCCCTCCCGAAGGCTCTGAAGACGAAGAAGCACATAATACTCCTCGGAACGAACAACGTGATCGTAAAGAGCCTCGGTCTGAGGTTTACGAGACCAACCCTGAAGGTGGTTGAGTGGAAGGGTAGGAAGGTTCTCATAGTTGGAGGGAAGAACCCTTCGCAGGTGGTCAAGGCGGGAAACTTTTTAGCCCACAGGGTTATAGGTTTCAAGGCGGGTGCCTACAAGACATTCTTCAGCTTCGTGAAGCTCAGGGGGCTTATAGAGCATGAGAACTACGTTGCGGGGATCCATCTAATAAGGGAGGCTTCCGGACTTTCAGCCTGCGGTAAGAACATGTCCCTCGCCGCTCCAGCCATGCTGAAGTTTCCTCCGGAGGTCAAGAAGGTCGTTAAGAAGAGGAACAGGATAATGTACGTGGAGCTCGTCCAAGCTCTCAGATCTAAGGACAAGGAGAGGGCCAGGAGGCTCTGGAAGGAGGCGATGTTTACCTGTTACCAGTGCCATCAGGGGCTCGGGATAAAGAGGCTGAGGAGGTTTGTCCCTAACCCGGAGATACACGCGAGACACCAGAGGATAGCCATGAGTTACGGGCTCGTGAAGAGGGTCAACGGAAAGTTCAACTGCACAGCCTGCCACAGCGGAAGGACGGAGCACAGGGGATATTGATAGAGAGAATCTTTCTGGTGGGCTTCATGTGCAGTGGTAAGTCCACCGTGGGGAAACTCCTCGCACGTGAGCTCGGGTGGGAGTTCGTGGACGTTGATGAGGAGATAGAGAGAAGGGAGGGGCTGTCCATACCCCAGATATTTGAGAGGAAGGGGGAACCCTACTTCAGGGAGTTGGAGTTGAAGGTGCTCAGGGAACTGTCAGATAAAAAACAGGTGGTTGTTTCAACAGGGGGAGGTCTCGGGGCGAACCCGGATGCTATGAACCTTATGAAGAGAAGGGGTCTCGTGGTCTGGCTTGACGTTCCCTACGATACCTTCCTTGAGAGGTGTGGTAAAGACCCCAACAGACCTCTTTTGAAGAAGAGTGAGGAGGAGCTGAGACGGCTCATGGAAGACAGGAACAGGGTTTACTCACAGGCGGACGTTCGTGTAAAGCCCGGGAAACCCGAAGAGATCGTTGATCTCATAATTGAGAAGCTGAGGGGGGAACCCCACGACCTCAGTCGGCCATGAGGTCCCTCTTTATGGTCTCCGGAGTTGGGCACGCTTCGGGAGGGAGCCCCTTCGTCTTAGAGGCATAGTACATGAGGGGTATGAGCACGAGGGTCAGGGTTGTTGAGCCAACCGTACCGAATATGAGAGAGATGGCGAGTCCGTTGAATATGGGGTCAAAGAGGATCACGAAGGCTCCTATTATGACCGCGACAGCTGTGAGGAGTATGGGTCTTGTCCTTATGACACCCGCCTCCACCACAGCCATGTGAGGGGGAAGACCTTCCCTTATCCTCTCCTCCGCAAAGTCAACGAGGAGTATGGAGTTCCTGACTATTATCCCCGCAAGGGCTATGAAGCCTATCATTGAGGTCGCTGTGAAGAACACACCGCCCAGGACGTGATCCATTATCCAGTGACCGGGTATTATCCCGACCAGGGTGAGCGGTATGGGAGCCATTATTATCCCGGGAGCCTTAAAGCTCTTGAACCACCCCAGTATAAGGACGTACATAACGAAGAGGGCGACTCCAAAGGCTAAGCCGAGGTCTCTGAAGACCTCAAGGGTTATGTGCATCTCACCGTCCCACTTCACGTAAACCCTGTCCTCTATGAGAGGGAGGGACAGCCACAGCTCCCCTATCTTGCCGTAGGGGTTGGATATGCTCAGAACCCTGTCTCTAACATCAAGTATCCCATAGAAGGGTGCTTCCTCCCTTCCAGCGACATCCCCTATCACGTAGATGACCTTTCTGAGGTTCTTGTGGTATATGGTCTCGGGTATTGTGGTCTCCTCAAGCTCAACGAGTTCTGAGAGGGGAACAGCCTGACCCTTTGAGTTTACCAGCTTGAAGTTCTTCAGTATCTCGGGAACCCTGTACTTCTCCGCCAGCCTCAGCTTTATGGGAACGTGCTCCGTATCAGTGTTCTGGAGGACACCGACCTGGAGCCCTCCCACGAGAGCCCTCATGGTAAGGACGATCTCCTCCTTGGAGAAACCGCTCAGCTTAGCCTTGTCCTCTTTAACCCTGAAGTTGAGCATGGGTGCAGGTCTCTCCAGGTATATCCCCTCATCGGTTACCTTGCTTGAGTCTTTGAATATGTCCAGTATTCTGTGAGCCACCTCCTTCTGAACCTTCCTCTCCGGAGCATAGACCTCAGCCACGATGGGGGATAGAACGGGTGGTCCAGGGGGCACCTCAACCACAGCGACGTACTTGGCACCGTGTTTTTTGGCTATCTCGTGAACCTTGGGTCTTATGTGCTTGGCGAACTCGTGGGACTGCTCCTTCCTGTCGTGCTTGCCTATCAGGTTAACCTGGATCTCCGCAAAGTTTGATGCCTTTCTGAGGTAGTAGTGTCTCACCAGTCCGTTGAAGTTGAAAGGTGCGGAGGTTCCAACGTATATCTGATAGTCGGTAACTATGTTCTGCTTCGCTATGTACTCCCCTATCTCCTTGGCGACCCGCAGGGTCTCTTCAAGGGTGCTCCCCTCCGGCATGTCCAGAACTATCTCAAGCTCAGACTTGTTGTCGTAGGGGAGCATCTTTACCACCACAGCCTTCGTATAGAACATGAGGAAGGAGGCTCCCAGGAGAGCTATCACGAAGCCGTAAAAGGCATACCTCTTTGCCCTGCTCATGAGCATGGGAGCCATGATCTTGCAGTAGAGCCTCCAGAAGAAGGTCTTCTTTATATCTATCTCCTCGTGCTCCCTCTCCTTCTTCAGGAACTTGTACGACGCCCAGGGGGTTATTATGAAGGCGACCAGC
The DNA here is from genome assembly GCA_015492115.1 of Aquificaceae bacterium. Lineage (GTDB taxonomy): Bacteria > Aquificota > Aquificia > Aquificales > Aquificaceae > Hydrogenivirga. Next base: position 1,242 of record WGFS01000194.1, on the reverse strand, counting down.
AGTGAGAAGAACATCGCGACCGATGCGTTTATGGGTATGGGTCTCATGTAGGGACCCATAAGCCCGGTGACGAAAGCCATAGGCATGAGGGCAGCTATTACCGTGAACGTGGCGAGAACTGTGGGGTTACCGACCTCGTCGGTCGCGTGGACTATGGCATCCCTCGGCGGGAGCTTCTGCATCTCAAACCAGCGGTGTATGTTCTCAACCACAACTATCGCATCGTCCACCAGTATCCCTATGGCGAATATGAGTGCGAAGAGGGTAACCCTGTTCAGGGTGAAGCCGTACATCTCGCTGAGGAAGAGGGCTATGGACAGGGTTACGGGCACTGCAATTCCCACTACCACAGCCTCCCTGACTCCCAGGGCGACCGCTATCAGGAGTATGACCGAACCCGTCGCTATGAGCAGGTGTTCAAGGAGCTCGTTAGCCTTCTCCTTTGCGGTCTCTCCGTAGTTTCTCGTGACGGTAACGTTCACGTCCTTGGGAAGTATCCTACCCTTCGCGTGTTCAACGAGTTTCAGAACTTCCTCAGCAACGTCCACCGCGTTGGTGCCTTTCCTTTTGGAGACCGCGATGGTAACAGCGGGAAGCAAGCTCTCTGGTGGTCTCTTTATGCCCTTGTACTCCGCAGAGGGTCCAAATCCTGTCAGGACATAGTCCTTTATCTCTGCGGGTCCGTCCACAACCTCAGCAACGTCCTTGAGGTATATGACCCTCCCGTTCCTCACGCTCACAACGAGGTTCTCTATATCCTCCTTTGACTTGAAGAAGTTCCCGACCTTTATAAGGTACTCCCTGTTCCCCTTGTTTACCTTACCGCTTATAGCCTGGGCGTTGGCGGACTTGAGGAGCTTGGCTATGTACAGGGGAGAGACCCTGTAAGCTTCAAGCTTCTGTGGGTCAAGGACTATCCTTATCTCTCTTGGAGTCCCACCCACGAGAAAGACGTCCGCCACGTTCTCTATCTTCTTTAGCTCGTTCTGAAGGGTAGCGGCGAACCTCCTCAGAGAGTACCAGTCGTACTTCTCACCCCAGAGTGTGAGGGTGACTATGGGGACGTCGTCTATGGACATGGGTTTTATCAGGGGCGGAAGGACAACCCCCGGCGGGGCAAGGTCCATGGCTGACATCATCTTGGAGTTCAGGTCAACGAGAGCCTTTACGGGGTCTGTTCCAACGTAAAAGCGGGCTGTAACTATCGCCATGTCGTTCATGGAGGCGGAGTATATGTACTCT
>WGFS01000193.1 GCA_015492115.1 Aquificaceae bacterium | reverse complement strand
GAGGTAAACATCAGCAAGAAGGGGGAGAGGGAAAGGTCGCAATCCCTTAGCTTCTTCAGGGCATTTCAAGGGGTCCAATTTACCTCCCTGTGTATCAGAGACTTCAGAGTGAGAATTGTTCGCAATTATCACGGGTATAGCAAAAATACAGATTTATCAATGAGTTCCTTCTCAAGTGCATGGCTCTAAGGTTATAACCATTTTAGCCCTATTTGGTTGTCAAGGAGCCGGAAGGGACTTCTTCCCTTCTTATTAGCTTTCAATAACTTAAACACACCTTCGGAAATTCAATATGATTTATGTCAGGTTCACACGTTCTGGCAGAAATATCAATGACTTACCGAGAGAAGTGAACACTAACCTGAGAACGTAGATCAAGCTCCTGTCGCCCAGGGCTCAAAAATTTTAGCCCCCTTCTAAGGACTCGTTTTTTTACCCACATAAAATTCCCCTTGACAACTTTATAATAGCTTACTAAAATTATATTAGAAAATTAATGTAAAGGAGGTGGAGAAGATGAGGAGAGGATTGGCTGTATGGACACCTTTCGCAGAGCTTGATAGAATCAGGAGAGAGTTTGATAAGCTCTTGGAAGATGTATTCCCTGCGGTAGAAAGGGAGCAGATTCTTGCACCGCCCGTTGACGTTTACGAAACCGACTCTGAGGTGGTTGTAAAGGCTGAACTCCCCGGAGTTAAGAAGGAGGACATAGACGTCACGATCAAGGAGAACGCGGTTCACCTGAAGGCTGAGAGGAAGGAAGAGAAGGAAGAAAAGACCGAAAACGTCCACAGGATTGAGAGGTTCTACGGAACCATAGAGAGGATAATCCCTCTACCCACGGAGGTAAAACCCGAAGAGGCAAAGGCTGAGTACAAGGACGGAGTTCTTGAGATAAGAATTCCCAAGACCAAGGTGAGCAAAGAGGCAAAGGTAAAGGTCAGCTAACGAGGGCGGGGAGCCTCTCAACTGAGGCTCCCAGTCTGTTTAACTTCTCCTCAAGCTTTTCGTAGCCCCTGTCAAGGTGGTATATATCCCTTATAAGGGTTGTACCTCTGGCTATCAAACCAGCGAGAACTAAAGATGCGGAAGCGCGCAGGTCTGTTGATATAACTTCAGCTCCTCTCAACTCCTCCACACCCTCTATATATGCAGACCTGCCCCTTATATCTATCCTTGCACCCATCTTCCTGAGTTCGTAAACGTGCTGAAACCTGTTCTCAAATATGCTCTCGTAAACCATAGACCTGCCCGGTGTTACCGCCAGCATAACCATGAACTGGGCCTGCATGTCCGTTGGGAAGCCCGGGAACTCCTCCGTAACTATCTCAAGGGGTCTGAGCTCTCCCTTCCTCCTCACCCTTACCCCTCCTTCAAGCATCTCAACCTCTGCCCCAGCATATTTGAGCTTCTCTATAACAGCCCCGAGATGTTCCGGGATGACGTTCTCAAGCTCAACCTCACCATCGGTGAGCACCCCCGCGACCATGAGGGTTCCCGCCTCAATCCTGTCCGGTATGACCCTGTGCTCAAAGCCCCTGAGCTCCCCTGAACCCTCCACTATCGCGGTTCTCCCCTCAAGCTCTATGCTCGCCCCCATCTTCCTCAGCACTTCAATCAGGTCAATGACCTCCGGCTCAAGGGCTATGTTCTTCAGGACGCTCCTTCCCTCCACACCGCTCAGGTAAATGAGGGCGTTCTCAGTTCCCGTAACGGTTATGAGCTCAAACTCAAACTCAACGGGTCTCTTCCTCTCAATCTCAATGTTTACGTAACCACCTCTGACGGACACCTGAGCACCCGCACTCACGAAGAACTTGAGGTGCTGGTCTATAGGTCTCGCTCCTATGGAGCAACCCCCGGGCAGAGCCACCCTTGCTTTACCAAACCTCGCAAGCAGAGGACCCATACTCAGAACGGAAGCCCTCATCTTCTTGACTATACTCTCCGGTGTCTCAGAGCTTCTTACACCCGAAGGGTCTATCAGAACCTTTCCATCCAGCCTTTCTCCTTCCGCACCGAGGAGGTGTATCAGCTCACAGGCGTTCTTAACATCAAGTAGGTCGGGGACGTCCTCTATAACGCACCTCTCCTTTGTAAGGATCGTTGAGAAGATTATAGGCAGGCTGGCGTTCTTTGCTCCGGAGACCCTTACCTTTCCCTTTAAGCTCGTTCCCCCTTCCACCAGGAAGGTATCAGAGGAATATGAGGTGGTGTTCTTCATCCTTTGGAATAATTATCTTAACAATATCACCTTTCCTGTCGTAGAAGAGGAGTATTCCCTCGTCTTCCTCCTGGGAGTGTATGGGTTCATCCGAGTATATGACTATTATCTTGTCCTTTTCTTCAATGACCTTCGGGTAAGTCATATCCTCACCACCACGCAGGTTAGAGCCTCCCTGACCCCTTCAAGGGAGTGGATCTTGTTTATGACAAGCCTTCCCAGCTCGTCCTGGTTGGGAACTTCAACGAAGACTATTATGTCGTAGGGTCCCGTGACCACGTCCGCTGTCTTTACACCTTCAAAGGTTGAGAGGGCGAGCATTATGGACGGTATCTCTCTCGGGTCAGCCTTTATGAGTATGTAAGCCCTTATGGCGTTCTCCCCCTCAAGCTCCATCAGCTCTGTTATAGACATAGGATAAACTTTCTCTTCTGTTGACATCTTTAACCTCCTCGTTGAATATCCTGAATATTATAGATGCGGAGTCTGGATTTCTCTTCATTTCCCTGATAGCTCTGAAGACGAGCCTTCGCATGTAAGGACTCTCCCTCTCCATTTCCCTGGTCTTCTCCTTCAGCTTGAGGATCAGTGGCTCTATCTTCAGACTCTCCATCCAGTTCATAAACTTCTTTACCTCGTCCCAGAGTATTATCTCCCCCCTCTTTGCCTCCTTCATTCTATCTTTTAAGTTACTCTCAACGACCTCCTTGAGGTCGTCTATATCGTACAGAAATACCTCGTCTATATCTCCCACCGAAGGTTCTACATTCCTCGGCACGGATATGTCTATCAGGAACATGGGCTCGTAGTTCCTCCTCTTCATAGACTTCTTAACGAGCTTCTCCGTGAGGACGTAACTACTGGCACCTGTTGAGACTATGACTATGTCCATGCTGGGCAGGAAGTCTTCCAGCTCTTCAAATCTGAGGGCATTTCCACCGAGCTCCTGGGAGAGCTTGAGAGCCTTCTCGTAGGTTCTGTTGGTTATGAAAACCTGACAGCCCAACCTCTTCAGGTAGTTGGCAGCGAGCTCTCCCATCTCCCCCGCACCCACGAGGAGAACCTTCGCCTTCCTGAGGTCTCCGAATATCTTCTTGGCAAGCTCAACCGCAGCGTAGCTAACGGAGACCGCATTCCTGCTTATACCCGTCTCAACCCTGACCCTCTTGGATGCCCTCAGGGCTTTCTCAAAGAGCCTGTTCAGTATCTTACCCGTTGTCCCGAGCTCCCTCGCTATACTGAAGGACTCCTTGAACTGGGCAACTATCTGGGGTTCTCCCACGACCATTGAGTCAAGACTTGAAGCAACCTTGAATACATGGAATACCGCCTGCTCACCTCTGTAGAGGAACATGTGTTTCCTTGCATCCTCAAGTCCCTTCTCTTTCAGGAACAGGGAGAGGAGGAGATCAACGTTGCTCTCCATCGTGGAGTAAGCGTATAGCTCAACCCTGTTGCAGGTGGAGAGTATGCAGAGCTCTTCCACACCCGAGCTGGTTTTAAGTGATGGGAGGAGTCTTCTCGTCTCATCGGGATCGCAGGCGAGTCTCTCCCTTACCTCAACGGGGGCTGTTTTGAAGTTAACCCCCAGAGCGTATATGTCTCCCATCACATTTAAATTATATTCCTCTGAATTCTCATTTGTCATTCACACAGCTTTTATGGGTTAAAATAGCAGTTGTTATGAGGGGGGTATACGCCTTAGTATTTATCTTTATTCTCCTCGTGGGATGTGCATCAACCACCCGGACACCTATACACCAGATAGTTAAATCTGATGTTGTCAGGACAAAGATAGTCTTGCTTGAGAATGGAAACGTGGAGTTTGCCTATCAGAAGGCTGCGGTTAGAGAGTTTGAAGCCCAGCTTTTAAAGAAGCCGGTCACCTTCGCCATAAGGAGTACATTGAGCGGTAAGGAGATCGACTTTGTACTTGTTACGCGTAAAGAGGTGCAGAGGATAAATTCAGCCTCACCGGAGGAGATAGTTAAGCTCGGGCAGGAGTCCGACATAAACACCCTGATAGTCCTTGAGCCTCTCAAGGTTGATTTCCATGAAGGCTCTTTCAAGAGGGGAGAGGAGTTCTGTGTGACGAGGAGGGCTAAGGTTCTGGTGGGTGCAAAGGTCTTTGAAACGAATACGGGGAACCTGATATTCGGCGGTGTTTACGACGGGGAGGCGAAAGCCCGTCAGTGTTCAAAGGGGATAAGGAGAACTGACGAACTACCCTCAAAGGATGCCCTTATCCTGAAAGCTCTGAAGAGGTCTGCGATCAAGTTTGCGGGTGAGTTCTGGAGCTCTCTGTAGGGTATCCGTAATCTCCAAGGGATAGCTCCATGACCTTTACTGGAGGTTCACATCCCGTCCATATCCTGAAGCTCTCAGCCCCCTGATAGACGAGCATTGGAAAGCCCGTCTGATACCTGCACCCTTTCTCCTTCGCCTTCCTTATGAGGGGTGTCTCCCTGTAGATTATGTCAACGACAGCCTGGTCTTCTCTGAGTAACTCGTAGTTGAACAGGGATGGATCCTCGTCCCTGAGCCCAACGCTCGTGGTATTGACGATCACCTCGCTCCTTCTGACCTCCTCCTCCAGATCCTCCGCGAGTTTAACTCCGAACTCCTCGGACAGGCTCTCAGCCCTTTCCCTCGTCCTGTTCCAGAGAGAAACCTCCGCCCCACCCTCCTTTAAGGCGTAAACAACAGCCCTTGAAGCACCACCCGCTCCCAGAACGAGCACCCTTTTCCCCTTGAT